>DAHVOF010000253.1 GCA_027318945.1 Actinomycetota bacterium
CCACCCACTTCTTGAACACTCCCTGAGACCCCAAGATGCACTGGCGTGTGACCCGAGTTGGGGAACCCACGACCATGACGGGCACGGGACGGCGATGGCCGGCATCGCCCTTTACGGCGACCAACCACCTCCCCGAATTACTCCGCCTAGGCCCCAGATTGTCAGGATTCGAAACAATCGCCAGTGTCGCCATGGCCAGGCAAACACGCCCACCTGCATCAAGAGCTACACGTCGACCATCGGGACCCCGATGCCCGAGAGCATCAATCATCTTCCCAACAAGAGTGGACTGTGGCTCCGCGCCACCCATAGTTCCCGCGATACCGCACATCTACAAGCCGGAGATTAATCTCGGCCCATGCTCGGCGATCACTCGACGCACGAATGGACTCAGCTTCATCGAAGCTAGCTCTTCCAAGGAGAACACACCCACACCAGCACCTTCTTTGAGATCAATGTCGGCTTGCGTGATCGAGCTGTGCGTAAAGTACATCCTGATCACATCCCCGCGACCCCCCTCCTCATGAAGATCGATCACCTCGGTCAGGAACTGCGCGTGAACCAGTTCGAGACCAGTTTCTTCAAGGATCTCGCGTTTGAGAGCGTCGTCGGCGGATTCGCCGCATTCAACACTGCCTCCAAAGCCCGCCCAACACCCGGGATGGAGGATTCCCGCCTTGTCGTCACGAAGGTGCATCAGCAATCTTCCGCCCTCTGTGACTATCAGAAGCATCACAGATACCGACATTGAACCATCCGTCCATCCACCCAAACAGATCATTTGAGATCGGCATACGCCGGATCGTAGCAAAGACGCACCAGATGCTCAAATGCGTCCATCATTCCACCGCGGTCGTATCTTCCTCGATCAGGATCCCCTCGAGGTGGCCTATCGGTACGCGCTGCAAGGCGTTTCCCCCACTCGACGACTTGTTCCCAATAGCCGACAGCAAAATGGGGAACGCGAAGCCAATCTTGTCGACCCGGTTTATTATATAGTCTGGGACTACGTTCTTGGCAGCGTAGCGCACAACGAACTTTGTTTCAGTTCCACGAATCTTCAAGTCGCTGAACATCCGTGCCGCTGCACTTTGCACATCTCGGTCGAGGAATGGACAGAGCTTTCAATGCCCCAGTACTTTAGGAACTGCCCACTCTCCAATAACGGCGACACTGATATCTCCCGATCAATCCTGCTTAGGGTATTAATGTCGGATTGCTCCTCCCGGTGGGCACGCTCAAAGAGCCTAAACCACGAAGAGTCTTCCGACGATGTATCAGACCTAACCATGAGCTGCCAATAACGCTCCGGCAAACTTCTCCCCTCAGGAATTCGCCAAAGCCGCTTTATCAATGGCGCATAATTTTGCAACAGACTACTATCGGCTACTTTACGAAGATTCGCTCTATCGGAATAAAGGAGGGCTAGCACATAGCGTACCTCTCCCCCGAATGCTTCGTAGGACCCGTACCCACTGAACATTGCACCCAGGCCGACGGTTCGGACCGCCTTGCCTACCTCAAACTCCAGAAAGTGGGCAGCGTTGGCTTTAGGTTCTACTAACAAGCGCATAACCTTCGGATAATCCTCAACGAACTCTTCAGATGAAGGCGTGAGCACGACATGTTTCACACCGAGATCCCGAGCAAGAGCGCAGCCCAGCAACTTTCGTCATAAACGGAATCTAATGCTCGCCAAGCACACGTATAACCTGCCCTCAATTGGATGCCTTCCGCACTGGCCAGGGCGGAGATGTACGACGAATCCAAGCCACCACTGACAAAAGCGCCGACTGTCCCCTTCGTGAGGAATCTAGACCGTCGGCGAATAGCAGCCTTTAGGAGCTCTTGGACATTTTGTGCCGCTTGATCGGGGTCCGAAACTACCTGTGAGAGCCCATCGACGCTCCAGTACTTAGTGACATGGTTCGAACCTACCGAGTTAAACTCAAGCATGCTCCCAGGCGGAAGACGTTTCACGCCCGCATAGCTCGTCTCCTCGCCGACGGGAGTTTCAAATAACCGGACGCTATCCAAATCTTCAACATATTCAGGGCTCACGGGAAGCGAGCGGAGAAGCCAAGCGAGGTTGTCTGCGAAGAAAAGATCACCGTTGCGATTCCAATAGTAAACTTGTTCTTCTCCGCAATGGTCGCGGGCAATCGTCCAGATATCATGAAATACATATACCAAGACAAAACGACCGTATATGCCCTCCAGCACGGCACCGAGTCCAAAACGGCCAATATCCTCCAAAAGATCAGATACCTCGATCCCCTGTTTCGATTCCGAAGGAAGCAATCCCGCTATTTGCTGGTGTCCGCCGTCATTGTCGCCGGTGGCGTTGGCATCTACAGTGCTATCTCTGCCGGCTCTCACTCGACGGCAGCACACGTAGCGAACGATGTCGGTCAAGCCCCACAGCCAGCTCCCGGTATTGTTTCGACCAACAGTGAGCCTCTGTCGCACGGCTCAGTGGGTCAGCTGGTGGCGCATTTACCTGGTGCGTCTCAGCTCAACGCAGTCGCAGCGAGTCAGGATGTGGCAATTGCAGTTGATGGCGTGTCGGTGTCAATGCAAGGTTTAGGAGAGCAAGCAGCGAGCTTCGAAAACAATTACGCCGCACGAGTCCTCAATCAGTACATAGGGAGTCATGCCGGCGCACTCCCGAGCGGATCCGAGTTGTCGGAAATCGCAGCACAGGTCCCAGCACCGACGACGTTTGTGGAGCAGGCAGTTGCAATAAGGTTGCTTGACCAGATGCTCTACGAGGTAGCTCAGCAGCAGGGCAGCGTTGTGCCTCCCAGCGTGGCGCAGGCAGAGGCTGAGCAGAACTACCAGGCGTACCTGAAGAACCCACAAGCAGCAGGTCCGGCGGTAACGAAGGCGAGCATCATCAGCCCGAGGGCGGTGAAAAATCTTCAGTGGCTGCTGACAGTCGATCAGGAAGAGACGAAGATTGCCGGCTCATACAGTCCGAATGTGAATCGTACGCCAGCACTTGAAGCCTGGATACAAAAGAAGATCCAGTCCGGCAGCGTCAAAATCAGTGTCTCGTCGGCGAGTGAGACATACTCCGCGGCGGGACTTCCCGCCATGCTTCCTCCTGATCTCTAGATCTCGCATCAGGGATCCGCTATTGAAAAGTGCGAGGCATCAGCGGAGCTGGTATTTACACAGGTTGCGCTGCTCCCCATCGAATGATCCACCCAAAGCGTGAGCAGACCTACTGGAATAGATATGGAGGTTGAAGCACTTGAAGAGCAAGAGCCACACCCCGGGGCAAGCGCTAAGGAACCTTGCCGAAGGGGCGCTGCCCAGCCCGGCTGTGACATGGTTTGTGACATGGTTTGTGACATGGAAAGCGTTTCCGACACGCTCCGACGGTTCCTGACGCCAACACTCAATAGCCC
>DAHVOF010000259.1 GCA_027318945.1 Actinomycetota bacterium
GCGAACCAAGAAGCAACCCGCGAAAATAAAGCTCCTCGACAATCGGTGCGCCGACCGTGAGGAAAAGCGCCAAAGCTATGAACCCAATCCCGTGCCCAAGACCGGTAATCGTCTGCGCCGGCTGGCTTAGCTTCTGAGTAAGGTTTGGAACCACGTGTTCGAATGGATAGTAGAGTAGAGGTATAACCACCAGCTGGCCCAGAATTCCCATCGGAATGCCTATTATGGCATCCTGCATGACTATCCCATACAACCCAAAATCGATCTTAAGTGATCCTGAACCTCTTTTTTTCGAGGCATATATCACTGCCGCGAGGAGACCGGTCCAAAGCCCCAACAGGTTGGCAAGCAAAGCGCCCAGCGAACTCGTAGCACTTGTTCCCTGCGGTGCACTGGTTATTGTAAGCTCTACCAACACATAAATGGTCGCAAACAAGTAACCTACGAGAAAACCCGCAACAGCCACCGTGAGGGCGTTTATGCCTCTCAAACTCTGCTCTCTTGGAGCCGGCTCCCATTGATTCACCCACACGAGGATAGCTCATCTTGGCTCAGGTTACGGCGTAGCCGAGATCCGAGAAGCAGCCAAAAGGTGTGGACTCGGAAATCTTTTAATCATTTATTTCCTTTGCACGCCTAGCATGTGCTATATGAGTCGTCAAATACCGGATAAACGTCAACGCGGAATCGAAAAAGGAAACAACAAAGGCAACCGGATCTTGCCGAACAATCCTGACCAAAGCTGGCGCTGGATCGTCCTAGTACTGGTGACGCTTCTAGCTGCCGCATTCGTTTATGCGTCGGTTTTCACTCCGCAAACCACTAAGCAGCTCAGTTATGATTCGTTCCTCCAGGAAGCGCACTCGAAACAGGTGCAATCTGCGCAAATCGACAACGCGACAGGCAAGATCACTGGAAAATTGTCCGACGGATCAAGTTACTCCGTCAGCGGTCCACTGCCCTATATAACAAGTGACATCACCCAACTTCGAAACGAAGGCGTAAACACGTCCTTCTACACTCCGTCATCTAACTTTCTCACAATTATCCTGGAATACGGCCTGCCACTGCTCTTCATATTCGCCTTCTTTGCCTACATGAACCGTAGAGCGCAGGGGCAGATGTCGGGGATCATGTCCATAGGCAAATCGAAACCCAAGGTCTACTCCACTGAAAGACCGAGAACGACTTTTGAAGACGTAGCCGGGTATTCCTCCGTCAAACTCGAAATCTCCGAAGTCGTGGACTTTTTGAAAAATGCCCAGCGCTTCCGTGATATTGGAGCCCGGATTCCCAAGGGAATCCTCCTTGTCGGCCCGCCAGGCACTGGGAAGACTTTGCTAGCGAGAGCGGTCGCCGGAGAAGCCGGAGTACCCTTCATGAGCGTCACGGGATCGGACTTCATGGAGATGTTCGTCGGAGTGGGCGCATCTCGGGTAAGGGACCTCTTTCAGACAGCGCGAAAGGAAGCGCCTGCAATAGTATTTATCGACGAGATAGATTCGATCGGCCGAAAACGTGGCGCGGGACTCGGCGGCGGCCATGACGAGCGAGAGCAGACTCTCAACCAGATGCTCTCAGAAATGGACGGATTTGACACTTCCGAGGGTGTCGTGGTGCTTGCCGCAACTAACCGACCTGACATCCTTGATCCCGCATTATTAAGGGCCGGAAGATTTGACCGTCAGATTGTGGTTCCCCTTCCCGACCTGGAAGAAAGACTACCAATCCTCAAAGTACACTGCAGGGGGAAGAAAATAGCCTCCGACGTTGACTTGAGTGTCGTCGCCAGGGGAACGCCTGGTATGAGCGGAGCGGATCTAGCTAACCTTGTGAATGAAGCAGCACTTTACGCCGTAAGACGGTCCTCTCCTGAAATACACATGGAAGACTTCGAAGCTGCAAGAGACAGGGTGCTTATGGGCCAGAAACGTGAGTCTCTTGTTCTTTCCGATGAGGAGAAGGAGCGCGTCGCATACCATGAAGGCGGCCATGCTGTGCTTGCTTACGTGCTTCCAAACGCGGACCCGGTCCACAAGGTCACCATACTACCCACTGGCTTCGCTCTAGGAGTGACCCAGCAGCTGCCGGTGGAAGAAAGACACCTTTACCCCAAAGAATACATTGAGGACTCGCTCGCAGTGCGGATGGGCGGACGAGTGGCAGAAATGCTCATCTACGGAGATCTTTCAACCGGCGCTAACAATGACCTCGTAGGAAACACCGAACTCGCGAGAAAGATGGTCCGCGAGTGGGGAATGAGCGGTAGAATCGGCCCTCGGGCGTGGGGCTCTCAAGGAACGGTCTTCCTTGGTGAAGACCTGATGCACAGCCGTGATTACTCAGAGGATACTTCAAAGATAATCGATGAGGAGATCGACACAATCCTCCGAGAGCAGGAGGAGAGAGCCACGAAGCTGCTCAAAGTGCACCAGAAGGGTCTCGAACTAGTGGCGAATGCGCTGCTTGAAAAAGAGACCATAGACGGAAACGAAGTTGCTGCTCTAATCGATGAAGGCTTTGGAGCCCCGGTTTACGGTCCAGATTCTAAAAAGGTCCGGAGGCTGCGACAAACCAGTGATGCTCGGCCAGATGAAGAGCTGACCAGCAGCGACGTCCTCGACTCAGAACAGCTCGAAATCTAAGCGACCGGCGAATATCGGGTTATCATTCAAGCGACTGGAAAGCCGTTCCATCTGCGATTTGGCAGTTGTCACTACCGTGTCTCATAATGGAGACATGAGCGGACAGATGAGACTGACTGAGATCGAAGAATGCTTTCCGAACTGGGTACTTGATCGTCAAACAAGAGAAGTTGGCCTGAGAGGAGTTGCTGTCGCCAGGGCAGTGCTTCAAAAATCCGGACATCGAGTACCAAGCTTTTCCATCGAATCGAAAAAAATGAAGGTTGCCAGCCAACAATAGGATTATGTAATTTAGACTTTGCAACCAGGTAAAGAAGGTAGCCCCTTTATCGTCCGGGCATTGCACGCTGGAGAGTCTAAATGGATCAGTATCCTCTTCTTACAGAACGACTTGGATTTCCCAAAGGGACCAAAGCGCTGATAGTGACCTCTGACTGCCTCGGATTTTGCTATTCATGCAATGTCGGTGTGTATGACACCCTCAGAAATGGAATTGCCACATCTGCGAGGCTGATCGTGCCAGCCCCTTGGTCACGCGATGCTGTTCAGCGCTATCGCGGTGAAGATATTGGAGTCGAGCTGACCCTCAACTCGTCAAACCCGATCCTTCACTTCGGTCCGGTTACACAGGCGCCGTCATTACTCGACGGCCAAGGCGGATTCCCGATAACGCTTGAAGATCTATGGGACCATGCTGATCTGGCCGAAACCCGTAGGGAATGTCGTGCTCAGCTAGAAAGAGCAATTTACTGGGGATTCGACGTTTCACATTTAGCTTCCGAACTGGATGCCATGGTAATGCGTCCAGAATTTTTCGACATACTGCTGGATTTGGCACTTGAGTTCGACCTTCCGATCTCATTTCCCGATTACTTGAACGAGGAAAGGATCGGCTTTCCCGCAAAGGCTTTGACAATGGAAGTGGGTGTAATCTCCCCGGACAAAGTGATCAACCCTTTTTCGCGATTCAGCCAGCTAGACCCAAGCTCCCAGGATCTCATCGAAGACGCAATTTTTTCGATCGATGAAGGTGTTACAGAGCTTTGCATCCGTCCAGCGCAGGATACACCTGAATTGCGGGCCATTACACCGAACTGGGCTACTTATATTTCACAGAAAGCGGCCGCTTGCGAACGGCGTAATTTTGACCACATGTTGTCACGCGCCAATATCGAGTTGATCAGTTACCGGGACATTAGGAACCGCGCACGGGCTCTAAAAGATGGGTTGCACTCGAGCTAGCGAATTGCATATATAGTCTTCTTAGGGCCTATAATTTCTGATACTAGGAAAGGTCGACTCATATGTTCGCAGAAATACTTGGGCTTGACTCCATCGTCGTAGTGGCAATTATTGTGGTGGTCATCGGAGCAAGCCGCCTTCCAAAGATTGCACGATCAGTTGGTCAGGCCAAGGGCGAATTCGAAAAAGGTCTGAAAGAAGGTTCGACGGCAACCGATATTGACGCCGAAAAGAAGGAAAAGTAGAGAAGTTTTCCTGCAGGCGATTTCAGCCAACAAAGCCTGATCAAAATTCAGTTTTAGCTGCGACTGCGACTTGCAGCTCACGGTACTCGTCTGAAGTGGTAATTGGGAGCAGCGCCATTAGCTTCCCCATATTGCCAGTGACCTTGATCTTGCCTTGCATAAAAGCTGCAGTGGCGTCCATGTCGCCTTTTTGAATTGCCATTGCATCGTTCCAGTCTTGGTTTAGAACGACTTCCGGCTCATCCACCTCGCCGAGCTTGCACTCCTTGAGCTTTCCATCTTCAACGATCCAGTAGTAGAAAACATCCCCGCTTGGACCCCCGACAATCTCATATTGGATTGTCGCCGTTGCACCTGGGCGCAGCGGTTGAGATTGAGCCATATCAAGATACTCATCCATCCATTCAGCACTCAGCCACTTCGCCATTGCCACGCTCCTAGATCGGACCGGCTAACAACATCCGATGTTACCAAGGAGAGAGCGGGCATGGGAAATAGTTACGACTATTTTTCATCCAGGCCGAAGAATAGATCATCCTCAAATCCACCACTAGTCTCCACTTGGCCTGCGTGTGACCTAGCAAGTATGTAGTCCTCGTAGGGCCAAAGCTCTTCTGAAATTTCGTCAGGGAGGCCAAACCAAAAATGGGACGTGGGATCGATCTGAGTCGCATGCGCCAGTAGGGCATCCTTTCTCACGTTGAAATACCCCCTGACATCAATTCGCGTCGTGATCTCCTCGTCGTTACCGGGTCTGTTCAATCGCTCTTCAGAAAAGGGAGACTCTAGACCAAGTTCAAGAAATTTCCTATGAAATGCTCTTGCACGATTCGTAGACCATGCGCTGTAATAAAGCTTTGACACGTGATGCGGCTCCCCTAGCTCTGGCTTGTAGCCAAGGTGGCCGCAGAAATCGAAGGCATAGATCGATACGTCGTGAACCTTTAGATGATCCGGATGGGGATATCCCGCTTGGTTCTCGTGGTAGGTGACCATCACCTGCGGCTTCTCTTTGCGGATGACCTCGATCAACTTATCCCCCGCCTCCTCGAGAGGAGCCTGGGCAAAGGAGTCAGGCCGCAGGTTGCTCGGTTTGCCGGGCATGCCCGAATCTCGGTATCCAAGAAGGTAAAGTCGGTCGTAGCCTATGATCTTCACTGCCTTTTCGAGCTCTTCGCTCCGGATCTGAGCAAGATTTTCTCTAATGCCTGGCCTGTCCATCGCCGGATTATTTACGTCGCCCTCCTCGCCTCCGGTGCACGTCACGAGCACGCTTCGAATGCCTTTGTCTCGGAGCTTCGCAACCGTTGCTGGACCTTTTGACGATTCGTCGTCAGGATGCGCGTGCACGGTCAGAAGGGTGAAAGTGGTTGCCATTACTTTATTTTAACCAGTCTTTCCAATTGCAGGCGGTTGGATGCCAGCAACAGCAGTCTCTTTGAGGCATCCGCCAGCTGGCGGCAAATTCGTCACCGAGCCCAGGTACGGTTGATTTTTTCTCATGCAGAATTCATTGGTAAAATGTGCAAAGCCTGAGCAAGCAAGTTTTTTGCGTTATTGGGTTAGAACTTAAGTATTAATTTGACTGTTGAAATTTAAGGTTCTTAACGAAAGGCACCCCCGCCTTTTCCGAATCGGCATTTTCCACGGCCGTGCTGGAAGATTCCTTTCATCAGCATCGATTTGCTGGTGCCAGACGATACGGTCCTTGCTTTGCACTCAGAAAGGGTACGGCTGAAATGACTTCCCGTCACCAGATCATAAATCCAAGCTCGCTTCCAAAACCATCTGGCTTTGCTCACGCGGTGGTGGCCGCTCCGGGTAGAACCGTGTACCTTGGGGGCCAGGCAGCACTCGAGTCCGATGGGATCACAGTTATCCCGGGAGGGCTGGTAGAGCAGTTCGACAGGTCGCTGTTTTATATTGTGGAAGCGCTCAAGGCTTCGGGCGGCGATCCTGAACACATAGTTTCTATGCTGGTGTTCACCACGGATGCCGCTACCTACAGATCCAACATGAAGAGTTTGGGCAAGATATGGAAGACCCATATGGGAAGTCATTACCCCGCCATGACGCTTTTGCAGGTAAGTGGGCTCCTGTATCCTGATCTCTTGGTCGAACTGCTGGCTACAGCTGTGATTCCCGACTAATCAGCGAAAATCCTTCAGGAGCTTGCTTCCGATTAGGCCGCACCGTTACTTCAGCTTTTAAGAACGCGGTCCAGTTGTGCGTCAATGGAAGTCTCTAGAGGTGGATCTGACCTTTATCGAGAGTCTTTCGATCCTTTCGGCAACAACATTTATAACCCCACCCGCAGTTTCAACCCTGCCACTTACCATGAGGGCGGGAGATAGCTTGGCAACTGATCTGTATCTGATCCACAAGCCCTTCGAACAAATGATATTGATTAGGCCCGTCTCGTCTTCCAGATTGATGAATGTCGTCCCCATCGCAGTCAACGGTCGCTGCCTATGAGTTACAATGCCAGCCACTTTGACACGAGTGCCATTCGTACAGCTGGATAAATCCTTGGCCGGCACCACGCCTTTGGCTTCAAGCCGAATCCTTTCAAAGCTGAGAGGATGGCCTACTAGAGACATTCCGAAGGACCAAAGTTGCAGATAGGACCTTTCGCGCTCGTTTACGGGACTCAGCGAAGGTGCCTCGACACCTACAGCCATCGAAGGAAGTATCCCCTCGGAGTAACGTGAACTAGGCCCAGCCGCCCAAAGCGCACTCCTGGTATCCACAGGAACAGAAGAGATGTCGTCCGCAAAAAGACCGTCCAGAGCACCCGCGGTGGCAAGAGCTTCCAGCTGGGTGGCATTCAGCCGGACGGAACTGGCCAAATGCTCCATGGAGCTGTACGGGCTGCACTTTGCAATCCTTTCCGCCAGGACTTCGCCTACGCCACGCACCGAAGAAACTCCTACCCTGAGAGCAACTTCCCCATCTGCAATCCTCTCAAGGCTGGCTCTATGGTTTTGGCTGTTCACGTGGGGAGGCAGCACCATGACGCCATGCCTTTTAGCATCCGCAACGAGTGTTTGAGGAGACCAGAACCCCATCGGTTGAGCCCTTATGAGCCCGGCGCAAAAAGCGGCAGGATAGTGGTACTTGAACCAGGCGCTCGAATACACAAGATAGGCGAAAGCAGCAGAGTGGCTCTCGGGAAACCCGAAAGAGGCAAAAGCGGCAAGCTTGCCGAATATTTGCTCAGCAACGAGCTCAGATATTCCTCTCTCAAACATCCCTTTAAAAAGCCTCTCCTTGAGGCTGTTCATCCTTTCACTGGAACGCTTGGAT
>DAHVOF010000264.1 GCA_027318945.1 Actinomycetota bacterium
CGGACTTGCGATCAAGAACGGCTTTGTCGTCGGATGGGGCGAGCACGAGGCACACGAGATCATAGATGTTAGGGGAGCATACATAACCCCCGGATTTATTGACGGCTACGTGAGCATGGAGTACACCAAGCTTTGGATCGACGCCTTTGTCGACACCGTGCTGCCACATGGAACAACCGCAGTCGCCGCCGACCCATATCAGCTGTCGAGCGTTTTCGGGGTTCGCGGAATCGAAGAGCTTGCCAGCGCAGCTGACAAGCTCCCCTTCACGTTCGGGATTTACGCCTCGAGCTTTGCGCAGTCGTCCCAGTTTGACAGTACGGGAGAGCATGCCGGCGCAGTCGAGATCGCCAAACTAGTGCGGGACTCTGGAGCAATTGGCGTTGGGGGACTCCTAAACCAAGCAACGATAATCAGTGGCGAGGATGATGTGCTTGCAAAGATCGCCGCTGCGCGTGGACTCAAGGTCATCGGTCACGCACCAGGTGTGGTCGCCTCTCATCTAGACGCATACCTCAGTGCAGGGGTCGAATCTGACGCGGCATGCATTTCATTCGACGAGGCTCTCGAAAAGCGCCGCAAGGGAATGTGGGTCTTCTTACGAAATGGAACCATCAGGCAGAACCTCATCGAGCTGATTCCATTAGCCAAAAGCTTAGGAATTCGAAACCTTGCCTTCAGCACCGACGAAAGGGAGCTTGAAGCGACGTTTGCCAGCGGTCACATCGACGAGTGCATCCGCGCTGCGGTCGCGAATGGCGTGTCGCCAGAGGACGCGCTCATAATGGCATCGACTAATCCGGCCGAGTTCCACGGCTTCAGTCGCCTCGGCTATTTGAGCCCTGGTTACCAGGCTGATCTCGTTATTCTTCCAAATCTCAGCGACTTCAAGCCATCGATGGTATTTCAAAAGGGAACACTTGTCGCGCGATCAGGCAAAACAATGCTCTTTACGGTTCCGAAGACCTCCCCGCCACCGTGGATGCAAGAGACGGTGCACGTCGACCTGACAAAGATCGGGCCTGAAAGTTTCTCCTTGCCTCAACCCAAGGGGCAGATCGTAAAAGCGATCTCCATCAACCAAAGTGGTGCCAGCGTGCGTGAAGTAGAAGTAGAGTTTCACGCCAATGACGCGTTCGTAAACCGCCTCGCAATTCTCGGGCGCAAGAATCTCGGAAAAGATATCGGGATAGGCCTCGTAGAAGGAATAGGCCTCAAAGAAGGGGCTATAGCTTCGACAGTTGCGCGTGGCCCCCACAGCCTTATAGTTGTGGGTTCCAACACCTCCAACGGGACCGACGACATGGCTCAGGCGGTAACTGCCCTCACACAGATGGGAGGAGGACAGGTAGTCGTCAAAAATAGTAAGGTTCTAGCATCGGTCGGCCTGCCAGTTGGCGGAATTATCTCAACTTTAAGCGCACTAGAGCTGCTTGACGAGCTTCATTCAGTAGATGACGCCGCTCGAAGTCTGGGAACCGATCTGCCGCATCCATTCCGACACCTCGACCTCCTATGTCTAGCCGTCATGCCAGAACTACGCATCACAAGCTTGGGCTCGGTCAACGTGGTGAACCTGCTGACCTCATCGCCAAATTAATGGGAAAGCGCTAATCGTCCAGTCCCGGGCCGTGGAAGACGGCAAAAAACCGCACTCTTATTTCAACAACCAAACTCCCAAGTCTTTATCCTTTGGGCGCCTTGCGACGATTCTCGGTAATATGTCGTTGTGCTAGCCTCGCAACTAGCTGCGTAGGCCGGAGGGCAACATTTCGAGGATAGAGGGAAGCAAATGGAGCAGGCTGTAATTGTCGATGTGGTGCGCACCCCCGGCGGGAAAAGAGGCGGGAAGCTCGCCGGTTGGCACGCGGTTGATCTCGCGAGCGAGCCGCTTAAAGCGCTGGTAAAAAGGAATGACATCGACCCAGCTCTTATCGAAGACGTGATAATGGGCTGCGTAACCCAGATCGGTGAGCAGTCGGTCAACATCGCCAGAAATGCTGCATTGGCAGCCGGATTTCCTGAATCTGTATGCGGCACCACAATAGACCGCCAGTGCGGGTCCTCCCAGCAAGCTGCTACGTTCGCAGCGCAGTCGATCATGAGCGGATCTCAAGACGTGGTGATTGCTGCGGGAATCGAGTGCATGACCAGGATCCCGCTAGGGGCCAACATGTCGAGCGGACCCGGAGTTCCATTCGGACCCACGATTGCAGAAAGATACCGCGACAAAGGCGGGATCGTGCCGCAGGGTATCAGTGCGGAAATGATTGCAGACATGTGGGGCCTCTCGAGAGAAGACCTCGACGAGTACTCCTACCGTAGCCACATGAGAGCGGAGAAAGCCAGAGTCGAACGCCGTTTCGACAAGGAAATACTTGCTGTGAAAGTAAAAGGTTCCAAGGGCGATGAGTCAGGGGAGGTCATCGACTATGACGAAGGAATCCGCCGAGACACTACGATCGAAAAGCTCGCATCGCTGAAGCCGGCTTTCAAAGAAGGCGGAAGGATCACCGCGGGCAACTCTTCTCAAATCACCGACGGAGCGTCCGCCGCATTGATCATGTCGGAGTCAATGGCCAGCAAGCTCAACCTCAAGCCGCGTGCCAGATTCGTCAAATTCGCTCTTGCAGGCGTAGACCCTATAACAATGCTGACCGGCCCCATACCTGCCACTCAAAAGGTGCTAGCCAAAGGGGGCTTCTCTATCGAGGACATGGATCTCATCGAAATCAATGAGGCTTTTGCCTCGGTTGTGCTCGCTTGGGAAAAAGAGCTGAAACCAGACATGAGCAAAGTCAATCTCAACGGCGGAGCCATATCGCTTGGGCATCCGCTCGGGGCATCGGGAACCAGGCTTCTCGCCACTCTGGTAAATGAATTAGAGAGGTCAGGTGGACGATACGGCTTGCAAACCATGTGCGAAGGTGGTGGCTTGGCTAACGCAATGATAATTGAAAGGCTCTGATCGGCCGTTGCTAGCCCGTCACTGATAACGGGTCGCCAGCCAGAACCCCACTGCCAAGAAGATCAGGCCGGCGAAAAGATACCAGTTCGACGCGCCTCCGGGCAGGATTGTCAGGTAATTGACAATAATGACCAGTACTCCGGCAGCCAGAAATCCGAACATCGCATAAAGCATCCACTTCGGCGACCGGTACGATTTGGGCCTTTCCGACTTGGGCGTGTACCTTCCTCGCCGCTGCTTCAAGCTTTTCCGCGACTTTTCCTGCTTTGCGGATTTGAAATTTAACTTCGGCCATTCAGTCACATTGGCTAGGATAGTAGAGCACGGCCGCCAATGGGTTAGCGCGGGCTTAATGCAGATAAAAAACTGGATAAACGTGCAGAAGAATACTAGAGCTCAAAGAATCGTTGTCATAGATAACTATGACTCCTTCGTCTACAACCTGGTTCAGTATCTAGGCGAAGCAGGAGCCGAACCGATTGTCTACCGCAATGACAAGATCTCCGCTAGGGCGGTGATCGATCTCGCGCCCGACGGAATACTGATATCGCCTGGTCCCGGCGTACCGAGCCAAGCGGGAATTTCCGAGGAACTCGTGCGGATGGGGCCTGAAAGCGGCATTCCTCTATTCGGAGTTTGCTTGGGCCACCAGGCAATCGGTGAAGTCTTTGGGTCTCAGGTGGTGCGAGCTCCATATCTGATGCACGGCAAAACTTCAATGATCAGCCATGACGGAAGAGGCATGTTCAAAGGGCTTCCAAACCCCTTCAGAGCCACGAGGTACCACTCCCTGATAGTGGCCGAGGACGGCCTTTCTTCAGAGCTCGAGATCTCCGCAACAAGCGAAGACGGCCTGATCATGGGACTTCGCCACCGCAGCATGCCGGTCGAGGGTGTGCAGTTCCACCCGGAGTCCATTTACACCGACTCAGGAAAGGCGATAATCCGAAACTTCCTCGATATGGCCAAGGCGACCGCTAGTTCAAATTGACAAGTCTTTGCGACAGGTCAATAGTTCTGCAACTTTTCCCAGCGTATCAGGCTCAACCGGCCAATGTAGTTGTCGTAGTCGAGCTCGGCACGGTCGTGGTGGTGGATCCGCTCGGCAATGTTGTCGTAGTAGACGAGCCCGGTCCCTGGGATACCACGACATCCACTGCACTGTTCGGCGCCACCGTCGTACCAGCGGCTGGGTTGGTAGATATAACGTCACCGTTCGCTATCGTCGGCGACGCCGCGTAAGTGACATTCCCCAACGTTAAACTGTCCGCTCCGAGCGTATTTGCGGCTTGCGCTACCGGTTGACCAACTACATTTGGAACGCTTATCTGAGATGGACCATTTGAAACGTCAAGAGATACGGTTGAACCCTCGGGAGCCTGAGTTGACGCACCCGGAGTTTCTGACGTAACCGTCCCGACTGCAGCTGGGTTGTTTATGTACCTAGTCGTAACCACGAATTTCGCGGCAAGAAGAGTGGACTCTGCTGACGCTACGGTCTGGCCGACCACATTCGGAATAGAGACGGTTTTCGCGCCTGAGCTCACGACCAACGCGACAGACACGCCCTTTTTGACGGAGGTGCCGGCGCCAGGATTTTCCGATAAGACAGTGCCAGCCACCTCGTTCGAGGTCTGCTTAGAAATAGTGTAGGCAAGTCCTTCATTTTTGAGTGTGGCGGTCGCATTAGATTGACTCTCACCGACAATTGCGGGAACCAAAACCGTTTCAGGAGAAGTCGAAAGCTTGGCATTGCGTGCGTTCAGAAAATATTTGGCGCCCAGAAGAAGCACTCCAATGATGACGACAAGCGCTACAATCCCGATCAGCAGCCAATTTGTCCCTCGCTCAGTTCCGTCGACGGGGACCATCGGAGAGGTGCGAGTGACAGGGCTTGTCTGACTAGGGGTCCGAGGAATATCGACGATGCTAAGAACCTGCGTTGCATCGAGATCCGACCCCGAAAGAGCCCTCACCTCCTGATGGTTCAAAAATCTTCGCAGGTCGTCCGCCATCTCGGTGGCGCTCTGGTACCTAAGCTCAGGATCTTTCGCCATCCCCTTCATAACGATCGCCTCCAAGGCCTTCGGAATTGAGGGGATCAGTGCCGTCGGCATCGGTGCCTCTTCGCGCACGTGTTTGTAGGCTATCGCCAGTGGAGTCTCACCCGAAAACGGAACTCTTCCAACCAGCATCTCGTAAAGAACCACGGCAAGCGAGTAGACGTCGCTGCGACCATCAACAACCAGACCCTGCGCCTGCTCGGGAGAGATGTAAGTGGCTGTGCCCATCACAGCCCCAGTCTGGGTCAAATCGCCGTCAGCCGTCGCTGCCCGAGCAATTCCAAAGTCCGTCACCTTGACCTGGCCATCTTCAGTCAAAAGGACGTTGGAAGGCTTCACGTCACGGTGAATGACCCCATGCTTATGTGCGAAAGCGAGCGAGGCTGCAACATCAGAAGCGATAGAGGCGGCTTTTTCCGGATCGAGCCTGCCGCTCTCCTTTATGAGCGAGGCGAGAGTAACGCCTTCCACAAGCTCCATGACGATGTAGTAGGTGTTATCAGCCTCGCCCCAGTCGAACACTGAGACGATGTTCGGATGGGAAAGGTTCGCAGCGGCCTGAGCCTCTCTCCTGAAGCGTTCCACAAAGGAGACGTTAACGGAAAGCTCCGGAAAGAGAACTTTCAACGCCACAGGCCTATCCAACAGCTGATCCTTCGCCATGAAAACCTCGGCCATGCCGCCGCGAGCGATCTTTTGCATCAACTCGTATCGTCCACCGTAAGGCTTGCTTTCAGTTGGGAGCATTGCTTTTTTACGCCTTCTCAATCAGGAGAGCCCTAAGGCCATCTGGATCATGGATTTCACTACAGGCCCGGCATATTGGGCGCCAGTCGAGTTTGAGGAGAGACCATTTTGAGCCGGAACTACCACGGCAACCGCAATTTTAGGATTCTGTGCAGGCGCAAACGCAACCATCCAGTTATCTGACCCAGAAAGCGACAGATTGTTCGATGCCGTTAGATTTGTCTGAGCCGTGCCCGTTTTGGCTGCAATCTCAACTCCTGGGATGGCGATGCCCTGAGCAGTTCCGCTCTTTACAACACCAACCATGAGCTGGGTCACTTGCGCGGCTGTACTGGCAGAGGTCGCTTGCTTCCAGAGCTTCGGCACGTAATTCTTCACGACCTGATCTTGGTAATTTCTAATCTGGCCCATCAGATGAGGGGTCATGATAGCTCCGTGATCTGCAATCGCAGACCCGGCAAGCGCCATCTGAAGCGCAGTTGCTGAAACATTTTCCTGACCAATTGCAGAATATGCAAGACCAGGTATGTTCCGGGCAAAAGAGCTTGCTTTTGGAAATTGGGCCGCGGCCACACCCGGAATGTCCAGCGGCGGAACTTGATTGAAACCAAAAGAATAAGCTTCATTGTACAGGTTCTGAGCACCCAGCTGCATCCCTATCTGCGCATACGTCGTATCACAACTAACTGCCAGCGCTTCGGCGATAGAGCCGCCGCAACTCTCGTGTGCGTAATTCGATAGCGTGTTCACTGTGTTAGGCAGCTTGATCTGAGTCTGGTAAGGAAATGTCTCTGAGGCTATTTGAGGCATGTGATCATACACGGCGGACGTTGTGACAATCTTGAATGTCGAACCTGGCGGATAGTCCCTACTGGTTGCCCTATCCAGCATGGGTTGGTTAGGATCTGCCAGAAGAGAGTGCCAGGCAGCCTCGACGGAAGTTGCGTTGTGAGATGCGAGCGCATTGGGATCATAGGAAGGGCTCGAATACATCGCAAGAATAGATCCAGTCGACGGATCGATCGCCACCACCGCACCTTTCCGGGAGCCCAGCGCCTTCTGGGCTTCAGCCTGAAGCTTTGCCGATATGGTGAGCACCACGGTGTCAGTCACGTATTTCTGTTGCGACGAGAAGATGTCTGAAAGTGATGTAAGCGGGTTCGGCTGGGCGACCAGGTAACTGTTGTAGCTCGCTTCGATGCCGCTGGTGCCATAGATCAGCGAATAATACCCTGTTACGTCCGCGTACAACGGACCATTAGGATACTCCCTTTGGTAATGATACTGGTCGGATACCGGGACCGACTGAGCGAGCACCGTTCCGTTTCGAGCTACTATCGATCCCCTGGGCTCCGCGCTCGTCGACGAAGCCGTCAGCAAGTTTCCTTGCTTGTTATCGAGCTTGGTGGCTTGAAATATTTGAATGTTGTTCAGCTGGAGGAAAAGCACCCCGAATAGTGCCGCCAGGAAGATCCCCACTCGTCTGATCCGTCTATCCACTTCCACCCGCCGCTGTAGTTGTGGGTGAGGACGTACCACCAACAATCGTGGTTACTGGCGAGGTTGTGGTAGATGAGCTGATCTGATTCGATTCCACGGTGAGGCGATTTACATAGCCAAGCGCCGCGGCCAACGACGGCTCTGATACTCCCTTCTGCAAATCGGAAAGGTGATACGGCGCGACCTGAGCCGTGCTGAGCTGGGTCATTTCCACTATCGAAGGGTTGTACCACAGCAGACCTCCCGGCCGTCCCCGGTACACCGCGATCTTGGATTTGTCGACTCCTACAAAATAAGAATGGCTTGCATAGATTCCGACCGCGCTTACCCCGATTGCAATCACAACAACCAGGATCAGCAAAAAGACCGCGCTCCTCAAAATCGAACCGACCCGAAACTTCCTTTCAGTCGCCCGTTTGGGAAGTGGAGCTGGAATAGCTGAGAACTCGGAAGACCTCGAGGTAGCTGAGGTGATCAAGGGATTCACTCTTACCCCGCCTGAGTACCTGCCCGCGTTTTCGAGTACAGTTTGCTCCCTCGAACCGACATCGCGTTCCTTTTGGATCTGCGAAATCGTTACGACTTGATCGCGCGCAGTCGCATCGGTCCCAACTGATCTCGTAGCATTCTGGAGCCGCTCGCGCATTTTGGTCTGACTTGGGAGCTCGACTATCCTCGACTTGTCGCTTCCCTGAGATCCCGAAGCGACAGAAGTGACGTTTGCGACTTCGACCACGATGCATGTGACATTATCTGAGCCACCGTTTGCAAGAGCTCCCAGGACAAGGTGCTGGGCCATGTTTTCGGGAGAGTCGCCCCCGGCCAGAACTTGTCCTATCTCGGGGTCTGTCATCTCATTTGTCAAACCGTCGGTACATAGAAGGTAAAGGTCTCGCTCCTTGGGCTCGATCTTCCAATGGTCGATCTCCACCTCCGGATCCACGCCAAGAGCTCGCGTAAGAATATGCCTGGCTCTATGGCTGCCGGCTTGATCACGCGTGATCTCGCCCGATCTGAGCATCTCCGAGATCAGGGTGTGATCATCAGTCAGCTGGTAAAGCTCGCCGCCTCTGAAAAGATAACCCCTCGAATCTCCCACGTTGACTAGATTGAGCTGCGACTTGCCGACATCTTCCGATACCGAGAGAAGACAGAGAGTGGTCCCCATGCCCGCAAGCTTTGGCTCTCTCGAAGCACGGGACAAGATGGTCGAGTTGGCTTTGCGTACCACTTCCACGATATTTGGCACATTGCCAATTTCGGAGAACGCGTCTGCAAAGACATCGATGGCAAGTTTCGACGCCACCTCGCCCCCTACGTGACCCCCCATTCCATCCGCAACGGCAAAGACGCTACCGTCAGCAATATAAGAGTCTTGGTTATTTTTTCTGATGCGGCCAGTATCACTTGCCACACCCCAAGAAAGTGATATCAAAGGCTAACCTCAAAAATGGTCTGGCCTACCTGAAGCCGGTCACCTGACACAATAATCTGTGAACCGGCGACCTTCTTCCCGTTCACGAAGGTTCCATTGGTGGAATCCAGATCATCAACATACCATCCATTCGAATGCTGATAAATGCGGGCATGAACACTGGACGCAAAAGTGTCCCTTGGCATGGGCACATTGCAGCCTTGACCTCTCCCAATGGTCATAGATTCGCTGATCGTGAACTCCGCCCCCTTGACAAGAGCTCCGCCTGAAGCGACAGTCAACTTAGGCGAGACCTCCGGTCCACTTTTCGCAGATTTCTTGGCTTTCCCCCTTTTGCGCTGCGCAACAGGGGAGCCCTGCGGCGTTGCGACAAAGATCGAGCTGTTCTGAGGCCGCGCCTCAACCCACACAGCCCTCAAAACCCTGATGAAAAAAAGCCAAACCAGAACAATGAGGAGATACTTGAAAATGTTCAGGAGCTGAATAGGCATTCCTAGTTCTCCATGAACACTATGTGCGTTTCGCCAATCACGATCTCGTATTGATTCTTCAACTCGGCCCTGGTCACTCGTGCGCCATTAACTTTTGTCCCGTTGGTGGAGCCCAGATCGGCGAGTATGACTCGGTCCTGATCGACGTATACCTGGGCATGCTGCCTGGACACCTTCGGATCGTCGATCACGATGCTCGAACCCGGCATGCGCCCGATGCTTACGACTTGCTTGTCCACCACAACTTTCATTCCATTGGGCAGCAACAGGAATCCTCCCACCAAGAAATTCTCTTCTTCTTCGAACTCGGTGGATATCGCAAACGTATTCAACTTTTGCTCACTGTCCTCAACGCGCTTTACCGTTACCGGCCCAGGAAGCCTGTAGTGGTTCTGGGAGCAGTGTTCGGTGGCCAGCTTCTCGAGTTCCGCACAAACAGTTGAGGAGAATCCTTCGAAATCAGCGTAATCACGGGACGAAAGGATGGCTGTAAAACTGTTAGGGGCAACAACACCCTTCACTCCCACCCTGCGCTCGATCTCTATCTCCCTGATCAGACGCCGCCCTATTTCCGCAGGTTGAAGGCCTCTTTTTGAAGTGCGTGCAAACGCCCCTTCTACTAGACGCTCTATTCGAGACTCGAAGCTAGAAAGACCCATGTTTACAATTTACTAATTTGAAATCAAGATAGTCGTACGGGTACTCTCAACTGGCTTTCAGCACCACTCACTTTTACACGGATCCCGTGCGACGGTCGAGTCCGAATCCGCTAGAGTGGTTCTCCTGGTGATCTAAAGGCTCACCTTCCGGGCGAGTGGCGGAATAGGCAGACGCGCAGGATTCAGGTTCCTGTATCCGTAAGGATGTGAGGGTTCAACTCCCTTCTCGCCCACCACCGTGCTGACACCCGATCGCGAAGGTGGCTCGTTGAACCGGTGTCGTAGTACAGCCTAAAGAGATTCTCAAAGCCGTTGCAACCCCAAAAATTAAAAATCAGCCTCCTGATATCGCAGCAACAATCAAGAATTGCTCCTTGCCGCTAATTATGGCATCAGGCAATTCAAGATCCTGAGACTGATGCGATATATCCTCACCGCAGGCAAAAAACCGCACAAAAGGTCGCCGCTGCATTGTATGGGGGTCTCGAAGAGCTCCCGCAAGAGCGGGAAACCTCAGCTCCAGAGCATCCACAATCGCCTTCTGGGTAACCCTGCCTGCAACATCCAGCTCCACCTCCCGCTCCGCTCCGGCAAGGGCGCTCAGATGTTGCGGCATCCTAACGCGTATCACCGCAACGTCTGGACTTCCACGGACAGCACCGATGGAAGGTCTGTAACGATCGCCTGCCAACTATCGCCTGAATCCGCTGAAGCGTAAATCTGGCCTCCCGAAGTTCCGAAATACACTCCGCAGCTATCTAGACTGTCCACAGCCAAGGCATCTCGCAGGACATTTACATAGCAGTTTCGCTGGGGCAGGCCGTTAATGAGCGCCTCCCATTCGTAACCGCCAGTTCGGCTCCGGAAAACCTGAAGGCTTCCATCTACGAAGTGCTCGGAATCGCTCTTGATCGGAATCACATAGATGGTGTCGGGCTCGTGCGCATGAACATCAATAACGAAACCAAAGTCCGAGGGAAGATTTCCGCTGATCTCGTACCAGTTTTGTCCTGCGTTGTCGCTTCTCATGACATCCCAGTGCTTCTGCATAAAGAGGACCTCGGGCCTCGTCTTGTGCGTCGCGATCTTGTGTACGCAGTGACCGACCTCGGCTTGGGGATCCGGTATGTACTCAGATACCAAACCTTTGTTGGAAGGGGTCCACGTCAAACCGTTGTCTTCAGACCGAAACACTCCGGCTGCGGATATTGCCACAAAAATCCGGCCAGCTGCCAATGAATCCAGAACGATTGTGTGAAGACACAACCCGCCTGCCCCTGGCGCCCATAATGGGCCGCTATCGCTCTCGCGCAAGCCCGACAGTTCGCCCCACGTCATGCCTCCATCCTTGGACAAAAAAAGGGCGGCGTCCTCCACGCCAGCAAATACTTCTTCCTCGGCTGTGGGTGAGGGCTCGAAGTGCCATACCCTTTTGAACTCCCAGGGACGCAAGCTGCCATCATAGAATTGGTGCGTTCCAGGCATTCCTTCATAACTAAACAAGTTGCCTACCGGATTCCAACTCCTCCCGCCATCATCAGAACGCTGAACATGCTGACCGAACCAGCTGTTGGACTGAGATGCGTATAGTCGATCGGGATTTAGCGGTGATCCCTTGACATGGTAAACTTCCCATCCAGGAAAGTGCGGTCCGGAAACGTCCCAGTCTTTGCGTCTCTCGTCGGAGCTGAGAATAAAAGCCCCTTTCCGCGTACCTGCCAAGATCCGTACTGCTGCCACCTGATCCCCCTCTTACCCAACTTTTTCCGAGTTGATCGATTCCTGACCTTTTGTAAGTATCAAGATGAAATTAACTCAGGGCAGCACCTTTAGTCAACAAACAATTCGAGTAAATGCCAGCTCGCCTTGGTGAACGCTAGATCCATTCTCGGGTAAAAGTTGTCATTCCCGACTCTTATAATCTCTATCCAATGACGATCCGGATTCGAGGTTGACGTGCAGTATTCCCTCATTGCCTCGACATTCGCAATAATTTTCATCGCCGAGCTTCCAGATAAATCCATGGTCTCCTCCGTGATCCTTGGCTCGAAAATGGTACCTATCAGAGTCTTCATGGGGACTTCGGTGGCGTTTCTTGTCCAAGTAATCATTGCGGTCGCCGTCGGCGGTTTCGTGTCGAAGGTTCCCAAGCGGCCGCTGGATCTTGTCGCCGGACTGCTTTTCCTCATCGGGGCATGGCTTATTTTCCGTGACATGAAAAGCAAGACTGCTATCAAAGAAGACACCATTGCTAAGCGGAGCTCCAGAGAAGGCCTGCTATCTCAGGTTCTGCTTTCTTTCGCGATCACTTTCCTCGGAGAGTTCGGCGATATCACTCAGATAGCGACAGCAAATCTTGCCGCCAAAACAGCCGATCCGATCTCTGTCGGCATTGGGGCGCTTCTGGGACTTTTGTCAAGCACCGGAATCGGAATTTTCCTTGGAGGTGGCTTGCTAGCTAAAATTCCTGTCCGAGGTGTTCAGAAAGTCGGCATCTTGATTATGGCTTGCCTGGGCGTGATAATCGCGCTAAGCGCACTTTGAAAGGAAACCTGGGAAGCGCATTCTTGGTTGGAATCCTCGCTACACTTGGGACAGTCTGGCGCTGTACAGGCATCGATTGCAATCCGCGCAAAAGGAGGATCTCCGGCAGGTCTCGACTGTGAAAATGGACGTAAGTAAAACGCCATTTGAATTGGCGGAGAGGGAGGGATTTGAACCCTCGGACCCGGTTTCCCAGGTCAACTCATTAGCAGTGAGACCCATTCGACCACTCTGGCACCTCTCCAATTTGTCTACGCGACATTGTAGGAGATATTAACTAAAAGACCTTCACAATCCGAACCTAAAGTCAAAATTGATTCAGGCGAAAACGATTCCGCTAGACTTCCCAAGGTTGCGGATTATTCCAATCACAC
>DAHVOF010000279.1 GCA_027318945.1 Actinomycetota bacterium
GCCCCCAATCATGCCCGAGCCTTCTTGCAATGTCGCAAAGAATCTCGATATCGTCACGCGCGTTTCCAGGCGGCTTGAGCGCTCTTCGTATCCTTTGCACCCTGCGTTCGCTGGACGTTACAGTTCCATCGGACTCCACCCAGTTAGCCGAGGCAGGAAGCACTACTGTGGCCAACTCCGCGGTTTTCGTTAAAAATATGTCCTGCACCACCAGATGCTCGAGGCCCTTGAGAAGGCTTATTGCGTGAGCAACGTTTGCTTCGGACTGAGCCGGGTTCTCACCGATGACGTAGAGGCTTCTAAGTTCGCCTCGTTCCATGGCATCGAACATTTGTGACAGATGCCAGCCGCGCTTGGCAGGAATGTTGGTTCCCCATCTCGTCTCAAATCTAAGTCGCGCCCGCTCGTCAGTTTCGACATCCTGGAAGCCCGGGAGCTTATTCGGGAGCGCCCCCATATCACCGCCACCCTGGACATTGTTCTGACCTCTCAAGGGAACGATTCCCGATCCCCATCTGCCGACGTGGCCGGTCAGCAGTGCAAGGTTGATAAGTGCAAAGACGTTGTCAGTTCCATTGTGATGTTCTGTAATTCCCAAAGTCCAGCAGAGCTGCGCTCTATCAGCTTTCGCGTAAGCATGGGCCACTGATTTTATTAGAGCCGCGGGTACCGATGTGAGCCGCTCGCCTTCTTCGAGTGTGAATGACTCTACGGACTTGGCGTAATCTTCAAAACCAGAAGTTGCGCGCGTGATGAACTCTTCGTTTACCAGATTGGCATGGATGATCTCTCGAGCAATGGTATTTGCCAGCGCGATATCAGACCCAACGTCCAAACCGAGCCACGCGTCTGCCCACTGGGCTGAGGTCGTCTTTCTTGGATCGACTACGTAAAGCTTGGCTCCATGGTGAATTCCTTTCAGGACATGGTGGAAGAAGATTGGGTGGGCTTCCCGGGCGTTTGAACCCCACATAATTATGACGTCCGTCTCTTCCGCTTCCTTGTAGGAACTCGTTCCGCCACCAGCTCCAAACACTGTCGCCAGACCGGCGACGCTGGGAGCGTGTCAGGTGCGGTTGCAACTGTCGATATTGTTGCTTCCCATCACCGATCGGATGAACTTCTGTGCGATGAAGTTGAGTTCGTTGGTCGCCTTCGAACAGCTGAACATGCCGAAGGAGTTGGTCGCACCTTGATCGATTGCCTTTTTGAATCCTTTTGCGGCAACATCAAGTGCCTCGTCCCACGTTGCGACCCTAAGGTTGCCTGATTGGTCTCGCACGAGAGGATCAGTTAGCCGGCTGTATTGTTTGCTCATTGGTGCCACCACCTGTCATGAGTTGGGTTATTTAAGATTCTGACACTTTTGAAATCGTAAGTAACGCTAGCAGAACTGGATTTTAGAGTTCAACGAATAGGTTGTCGCTAATACAATACCGCTATCGGCTTAGCTAGTGGCGAACCCGGCAAAATTCGCATAGGTCTGAGTAAAGTGGCCTGTCTGCAGGCGGCTCTAGTCGGACGGTGATTTCCGCGGCACCAACATCCTGGCTCCGACAAGGCCTAGATCATTGAGTGTCCTTTGTATCGGAACGACGGGGCTGAAGTGAATCATCTTGATCAAGCTGATATCGAAGTTAAAGCTACAATGCCGGAAATCCGGCATATTTGTGGTCGAGACCGGTGTCGATCCGGTGACCTCACGCTTTTCAGGCGCGCGCTCTACCAGCTGAGCTACTCGACCCCCAACGGATATATCCGTTTGCGGACCTGACGGGATTTGAACCCGCGACCTTCGGCTTGACAGGCCGACGTGCACTCCAAGCTGCACCACAGGTCCCGGCGGACTACACATAGCCCGGGTAAAACCAAAAGCATAGCTACTCCAGACGAGATTCTGGCACCCCCAACGGGATTTGAACCCGTGTTACCGCCGTGAAAGGGCGAGGTCCTAGGCCGCTAGACGATGGGGGCATTTAGCAGCGAGAGTCAATACTAGTAGGTCGCCCGCGGGTTTCCGATTGAAAACCATTCAGAGCCGCCAGGAATATCTCTCACCTCGATTCCTAGCCCGCTGAGCGCGTTTCGAATCCGGTCTGCCTGATCCCAGCGCCTTTCCGATCTGGCCTCCAGTCTGAGAGTCAAGATAAGATCCAGATATGGACCGAATATTTCTTTAGGTTCGCGAGCGCCTCCCCTGGCGAATTCGCCCATATCTACAATCATTGAATGCAGAGCAATATTTGCGAACGTTATCTCATCTCGCTGTTCAGGATCAGATCCCCGACGGTCTATCTCTGAATGCAGCGTGAGAATTGCCCTGATAGCACTGTCTACGTTTCTTTCTGAGATCGATTGATCAAAGCCAAGTTTTAATGCGTCAACGAGCTTTCCCAGTGAGGATTGACCCACTGTGCTATCGGATACGGGGTGGATGGGTGTATCGCTGTTCTTGACGCGTGGGTGTGTAGACGAATCCTTCTCGAACAAGTGCCGCACGTCACGAAAGTGTGCCAGTGGCAATTCCGTCCCGCTTTTGAGGATTGCCTGGCGATCCTCACTTCGGACGGTGACTGTGCCGATGCCGCTCACTCTGACGGATTCGGCAGAAAAGTCGATGGTGAGTGCCGTGTGTTCATCAATGCCATAGATTGCGGAGCCGCTCTCAAGTTTTGACTCCAGCAGGTGTAGGCGCTCTTTGCCAAGGTAGCAGTAACGCGTGTCGTGGTTTTTGCCCTCGGAGTTGTTGAAGTGTGGAATTATGGCTCCATTGATTCCGAAAGGTCCAAGGATGTCGAGCCCGTCGACCCACGTCGGCTCCTCGCCGACTTTGTATGTCTCGTACACTGGAATGGTATGGCTTCCCAGGGTAAGTGCTGCGGCACTCGAAAACACTATTACGGCTGGACCTTTCGACAACTTCTTGGTCAATACCTTGGGGACGGGCGTGTTCTTCCATTGCCTGAGCGCATAAGTTGGACTTCCTGGTCCTGCGAAGATGTAGTCGGCCCGATCTAGTTTGTAAAAGAACCGGTCCCTTTCAAGCGGTTCGACCAAAGCTGATTTGAACGAAGCTAATTCCGCGTCGATATTGAGCGAGATCTTGAAATACTCCACCGCTCTCGCGGTAATGTAGTCTGCGTTGCTTTGGAACCCATAAGGCGTGTCAAGGATTACGCAATTAAAACTTCGGCCGAAAGCTGCAGCATTTTCTCGGTGGACTTTCACCATGGTGGGAGATGTTTCTCCCGAGCCCATGATCGTTAGGATCCTCGGGGTTGTTGTCACGAGAGGATCCCCTCCCTGAGTTCTGTATCAAGCAGATTGGCAAACCGAACCGGGTATTGCGCGTGCAGGTCGTGGTCTGCGGGGGTGAACCAGACAGATTTGGAGCTTTTCGCCGAATTCGTGAGTCTTGCTATGCCGTCTGCCTTCGGTTGATCTCTAGAGGGGTCGCTTCCTGCGGCCACGAAGAGTATCGGTACGGTCAGAGTGGAACAGACGTCAAACGGATTGAATTGCCAGAGGTGCCAAAGGATCTGAAAATGGTTGTCGCGGCTCAGCCACGGCCTGAACGTTCCGTCGGGAAGTCGTTCCATGTTGGCCAGGACTCCCTGGATCCCACCCTCGGGCCAGTCTGGATGGCTGGCCCTTACTAGCGACTCGAAGTGCTCCCAGGGAATACCCAGCATGTTCGGGGGCGCAAGTGCCGTTTTGCACTTTGACCAATCGGGGAAACTTTCGGAAAGCGCTGTCATTCCACCGTCAACCGCTACTACCCCTTTTACGAGATCGGGGTATTTGGAGGCAAATGATTCTGCGACCGCTGCTCCCCACGATTGCCCTACGATTATGGGTTTGCCAAAGCCGGCGGTCGTTTGCAGCTCCCTGGTAACTACAGCCAGATCCTGTGATATCGTCGCGAAGTCGTATCCAGTGCCTGGCTTGTCAGATTTTCCGTGACCACGCTGGTCAATCATTGCAACGCCATGACCCATGCTTCTCAATTCATTCGCGACCCCGTCCCAAATGCGTGCATTCGATGCAAGGCCGTGCACAAGTAAAAAGCTGTCTCGATTTCCATCCTCGAAGTCCACCGTTACGCTGCAGTCATCGCTTACTCTCACTGACGCCATTTTCATGGTAATGTAAACCGCAATCAGTGAACCAGTATTTCCTTTGGGAGAATTGGTGGTGTTTAGCTGGGAGGTTTCGCCCTTGTATTTGGGCTCGCGGCACTGTGCGTATTTGAGTAGGTGTTCGAGGACTCGTTTGACAAGTACGGTCGTCGAGAGAGACTGTAGTGGCAGTGTCTTTTTCTGATAGGGCCCTGGAAATATCTCGCTATTTCCAGGTAAAAGTTTGCTGGCTTGATTTTGAACTTCTGGAGCTTGGCGTTCTTCTAGTTGGCTTCGAAAACGCTGCCTTGCATTGTTGGAGTAAATGCCTTCATAGGGCTGATCCTCTCTTTTCCAACGTGTGCCTCAAATGCTGACCTTCAAAAGCACTGGATGACGAAATATTGTCGCCGTCATTCCATTTCTGAAGTTGAGAACTGCGCAGCCTTCATCGACTCCGCGCTCGTTACGCACCGCCAGGCCGTGAATCGGTTCAGAAAGTTCGCCTGATGCTTCGAGGGCCGGACACGTCTGAGACGCGCCAGCATCTTTGAGCGATCCGCCATAAATCCGTCCTCACTATCGAGAGTCGTCTTGACGATCGAGATAGCATATTGGAGCTACTTCATATTTTGTATCTCTTCGATGAACATTCCTTGCAAGAAGGTAAGCAAATCATAGATAACGTGCCCCTCGTAGTTTGGGTCGCTTGGATCTACGAGTGGCTGGTCTTCTGTGATGTCAAGTGCAGTTCCGAGCACGAGCCGCATGTCGTTGAGAGCCCCGATCCATGCTAAGGCTTCAGCTTCGCTCAATACCGATTTGGAAATGCTGTCTCCGAATAAGTCAAGGTTCTCGCGGTGGTGGTGAGCTAGGGGCTTACGGGTTAGTTGCTCGAAGTCCATCTCCATCTCAGGCGATCCCTGGTATGCGATTGGGTAGATACGCCGGGAGGCTGGAGAGCCCTCCTCTATGTGCGAAAGCGTCATATCTTTGAGGTCAGCGAGGAGTCTGCGAATTTTCGGGTGCAGTTCAAGCCGGAATGTGTCAGCCCCGGTTCTCTGGATTTCCCGCTTCGCCAATGTCAGTCCTGTTCAATCGTGGCCCATAGGCCGTACTCGTGCAACCTATAGGCGTCAATTTCCGCTTTTTCGCGATTTCCCGAAGCCACAACTGCCTTTCCCTTTGTATGGACCTCCATCATCAGTTGCTGCGCCTTGTCGAGCGAATAGCCGAACAACCGTTGGAGCACCCACGTCACATAGGTCATTAGGTTGATTGGATCGTTCCAAACAACGATCTTGTACGGTCGATCTTCCTGAA
>DAHVOF010000008.1 GCA_027318945.1 Actinomycetota bacterium
AGGACTCAAGATGCTGGAGAACTTCGCGCGGCTTTGTTCCGCGGAGGCGAAGAAATAGATGGAATTTATTCCTGCAATTGATCTTATAGATGGTCAAAGCGTCAGGCTTGTTCAGGGTGACTTCGAGCGGCAGCTCAACTACGGCGATCCCGTTACCGCTGCAAAGGCGATTGAAAGGCAGGGTGCACACTGGCTGCATCTCGTGGACCTGGATGGCGCAAGGGGAAAGCCTGGTCCAAATAGGGAAGCGATCAAGAAAATTTGTCTGGGCGTAGATATGATGGTCGAGGTCGGCGGAGGAATTAGGACTATTGCTGACGCTGAGGAACTTATTGACGCTGGCGCGCACAGAATTATAATCGGAACAATGGCAATCGAGCAGCCTGAGTTTCTCGGACGTGCTGCGGAACGTTATCCGGGTAAAGTGGCGGTCGGTCTTGATTATCGGAGCAATGGGAATCGCCGTGAAGTTGCGCTCAAGGGATGGGTCGAGGGTTCGGGCCTAGACATCTTTGAGGCGATGCCGGAGGTGGTTAGACGAGGCGCTTCCGCTGTAGTAGCCACAGATATCTCTAGGGACGGGATGTTTACTGGCCCGGATACCGATACCCTTCGTGCACTTGTGGAATACAGCCGTGGCGTAGGGATTGAGGTGATCGCGTCGGGAGGCATTTCGAGCTTGGCAGACCTGAAAAGCCTGAAGGAAGTGGCATTCGAGGGAGCTACCCTTTTTGGCGTGATATCTGGCCGTGCAATCCACGATGGGCGGCTCGATGTTGGGGAGGCGTTGTCGATTTGCAGAATGTGAGGATAATTCCCTGCCTCGACGTAGATAATGGCCGGGTGGTCAAAGGGATAAATTTTTTATCGCTTCGGGATGCGGGCGATCCGGTAGAGTTGGCTGAATTCTACGACTCATCGGGCGCGGATGAGCTGGTATTTCTTGACATAACGGCTTCTTCCGATGCTCGCGAGATTATGGCTGAGGTTGTCTTGGCAACGGCGAAAAAGGTATTTATACCTCTCACGGTAGGCGGGGGAATCAGGTCTAACAACGATGCCAGGATGATGTTGCGCGCCGGTGCCGACAAGATCTCCGTCAACTCGGCTGCCATTGCAAATCCTCTGTTGATAAGCGATCTCGCTAGGGAATTTGGTGTTCAGTGCGTTGTGGTTGCGATAGATGCGAAAGCCTCAGACGATTTGGGATACGAGGTTTTCAGCCATGGGGGGAGAGTAGCCACCGGCATATGCGCGATGGAGTGGGCGAAGAGCGCAGAGTTACTCGGCGCCGGCGAGATACTCCTTACTTCCATGGATCGCGATGGGACGAAGGACGGATTCGATATCGGACTTACGAGAAGCATCGCTGATTCATTATCTATTTCCGTAATTGCAAGTGGTGGCGTTGGACAGATCTCACATTTTGTCGATGGTGCTTTGGAGGGCCATGCAGACGGGCTGCTCGCGGCCTCGGTTTTTCATTTCAGCGAGTTATCGGTTAAATCGGTAAAAGACGAGCTCGTGCGAGCAGGCGTGCCAGTGAGGCCTTATGGTTGTTAGTCAGATAGTTTTCTAGGTTAGGTAGAAATAGATGATCTCGTCAAATGAACGTCTTCCAATAACGATGCTCACTGATCGTGTATTGGTAGAGTTGCCGTCGAACGACGGCGAACGCCATTCCAGGGCCGGAATATTGATACCGGCCACCGCCCAGGTTGCTAAACGACTGGTATGGGCAGAAGTGGTAGCGGTAGGCCCAAATGTAAGGGCGATTCAGCCGGGGAATAAAGTGCTGTTTTCACCTGAAGACCGCTATGAAGTAGAGGTTCAGGGCGAGGATTACCTGATTTTAAGAGAGAGGGACATTCATGCGGTGGCCTCTTCAACAGTTGAAACTGAAACGGGGCTGTACCTGTGATCTCAGAGAACATGATTGAAAGGATTCCGGCTTCAGATCTTATATCCAAAGTGAAGTTTTCCTCTGAGGGGCTTGTACCAGCAATTGTACAAGAAAAATCTTCGGGTACGGTTCTAATGATGGCTTGGATGACTCGAGAGACATTGGCGAGGACAATAGAAACCGGTAGGACGTGGTTTTGGTCTAGGTCGAGGAAAGAGTTGTGGGCGAAAGGCGAAACCTCCGGCGACATCCAAATTGTTCATGACCTTGCTATCGATTGTGATGGAGATACTCTTTTAGTGGAGGTAGAGCAAAAGGGTAAAGGCGCCTGCCACACGGGTAATTTCAGTTGTTTCTATCGGGGAATCTCGGGAAGTTTTGGGATCGGCGATTAGATGGTTTCGAGCGATTTTGAAGGCTTTGTAAAGGCCTGGAAGTCGGGAACGGGTTATCAGCTCATACCCGTGTGGCGTGAGTACCTTGCAGACACGCTTACTCCTGTCGCCGCATTTCTCGCTTTGGTTGGCTACGACGGTGAGGGATTTTTGCTTGAGTCGGTCGAGAGGGGAGAGAGCTGGTCTAGGTTTTCGTTTGTTGGCAGGAACACTCTTGCGGAGATTTCGCTTCGGGACGGCGAACTTGCGATCCATTCTGACATGCCGATACCGCTTGTGCCGGAGAGCGGCGGATTTTTATCGACCCTGGAATCGCTGCTTTCGTCTATAACCGCAGTTGGGCTTGATGGTATATCGCCATTTCACGCCGGCTTCGTTGGTTACATGGGGTACGACGTAATCAGGGAGATTGAGCTGTTGCCGCCCTCACCCAAAGATGAGTGTGGACTGCCAGATGCCATTATGCGGATGATCGGAGATATAGCCGTTTTTGATCATTGGAAGCAGAAGATTGTTTTGGTTTCGAACGTCCTTGTGTCTCACGATCTCTCGGAAGAGGAGCTGCAAAAGCGGTATGAAGCTGGTTTTGACAGGGTCAAAGCCATGCATGCGGAGCTAAGCGGGTGGAAGGCTGACACTCTTAGTTTGACAATAAATCCCTGCGCAGGTCCGGCAGACGCGGAGTGCTCACTTTCATCGACTGAGTATGCGGCGGCCGTAAAGGTTGCAAAGGAGTACATTGCTGCTGGAGACATATTTCAAGTAGTTCTATCCAAACGTTTTAGCTTTGAACTGGATGCGCGGCCGCTTGACTTTTACCGCGTTCTTCGCCAGTTAAATCCTTCTCCATACATGTACCTGCTGAGGTTTGGATCCATTACAGTCGCTGGATCCTCGCCTGAGCCCATGGTGAAAATCGTTGGCGACCGGATTATTTCGCGTCCGATCGCGGGCACGAGGCCTCGGGGCAAGACGGATCTGGAGGATCAGGCCTTGGCGGCAGAGCTGATCGAGCATCCGAAAGAGATTGCTGAGCACATAATGCTCGTCGATTTGGCGAGGAATGATGTTGGCAGGGTGGCGGATTTCAGCACCGAAAAGATGGACGAGTTCATGGTGTTGGAGCGCTACTCGCACGTGATGCACTTGACATCTCAGGTGTCGGCGAAAAAGCGGCGCGGATGCTCAGCAATCGATGTCTTACGTGCGACATTGCCTGCAGGAACTGTCTCCGGCGCGCCCAAGGTGAGGGCGATGGAAATTATCAATGAGCTTGAGCCGGTAAGACGTGGCCCGTATGCAGGGTTAGTAGGCTATGTGGATTTTTCAGGGAACTTGGATGCGGCTATCGCAATTAGGACTTTGTTCTGCGACCGAAATGGACGGGCATTCATTCAAGCCGGGGCCGGTATAGTGGCCGACTCGGATCCCGATTCTGAGGACATCGAGTGCTCCAACAAGGCCCGTGCACTGTTGATAGCAGTCTCTGCTGCGCGAGATTTTGGAGTTGAATAGAAACGGGTTGCGGAGCAATGGCTGATTTCGTCGGGCGAGACGCATATATATAGAACTATGAGGGTCTGCTATGGCTGCAGCTATTTGGGTTAGAGAAGCTGACGTAGTCATCTGCGAAGGAGAGCAGGCGTCCTGGTACTTGAATGGCCAGCTTTCTGCAAACGTGGATTCTTTGGAGCCTGGTGGTGGGAGGCGCGCATTGCTGCTGAACCCAGATGGATCCCTTGTGGCACCTTTGGGAGTGATCAAAATTGATGCCGAAGTTTGCCGGATCCATGTTCCCGTAGGTTCGAGCATTGCAGTTATCCATCGGCTCGAGCGATTTCGGTTGAGAACCAAGGTCTCTTTTTCTGCGCGTCCTGGGAGTACTATATCGTATTCGTGCTTTTCAAAAGAGGAATGTACAGCTTTGGAAGAGGCGGTTCGCTTGAAAGTCCCCGGTGTCATGGCGGCAGAGACATTCACCATGGGCGATGTTGTAGTCGGCGAAATGTACTGCGAGCTTGGACGTGAGGCCGTCGAGAGAATGCTAAGCGACTTTACGAGTTTGGATCGCACGGAGTTTTCCAGGATCCGTTCCGGTCAACCCCAATGGAGTGCTGAGTGCATGGATGGAATGAATCCTACTGAACTTGGCGAGGCTTTTGTCAGGAGTAGAACAGATTTTGGTAAAGGCTGTTACACCGGTCAAGAGCTTATCGCGAGAATCGATTCTCGCGGATACAAGACACCTCGTCGCCTTTCCGGCTTTATCGTCAGGGGCGAGCCTTCTAAGCTAGCGACCTTTCGAGAGGGAATGCTGGGAGATGACGGTCGGCCGGTATTCTCCATAACGTCT
>DAHVOF010000016.1 GCA_027318945.1 Actinomycetota bacterium
ATCGAAATGCCGGGTCGTTATAAGTCCCGGATTACAACAAATTAATGCGTCATCGCAAATCTAATTAATTTCCATGATGTCGGGGCAAAGGATGCTCGGGGAAGTATGGGAAAATAAATGCGGTGCGACATACGAATGAAAATCACAGTTAGTGCGAGTTCCGCCACGCAGTCCACAAAAAAGACCGCCTCGGCTCAAGGAAGTAGCTAGCTTTCTCAAGGTGGCGCAGCGGTCCCACAAATCAAGTGTTGAACCCGTCTCACAAAAGGGTCTTAAAAATATGCAAAAGATTTTTATCTCGAACAAAGATTTGCGCTACTCACGGAGCTATACAAGGTGCCAGAACTGAAGTTCCGGCATGGCCCATCATGTCCGAAACGGATGCGATTTCCTAAATTGATTCTTAACACGCACATTTTTCAACCTGCCTTGACTAAAGTCGGTCTCTCGGTATAATGGTCGGATAAATAAGGAACTTCCCGAACGCGCCGAAGCGGTTTCGGGGGTTCAAACAGCGCGGTCCGGGATCGGTGTGGGGGATATGGACGAAACTAAAAATGGCGAAGCCTGCAAATCCACCCGTCATGGCTTTGTTCACGTTGTTAGCTCCGACCGACCCCAATGCGGAAACGCGCGTCCTTTCCTAAATTATTCGACTTTATCACCTACACGGCCTAAACAAGCCAGCCCAGGTGAGAGACAGTCGCGCCAAAATCCATTCCTTTACTCGTTAAGGTCGAGTCCACCGCGAATATGGAGAGTCGCATGACAATGCCAACAGGTGACGCACGCAAACTATCGGAATTTGCTCCTGGCACTCCTTCGGCGCTACCAGGAATGAAGTATCCGGCACCGCGCCATCCATTTTATCTACGCCAGGAAAGATGCGACAACGTAGAGGAACTGATGCCGTTGGCTCGCTCGGTCGCGAGACGGCGATACGGGCGTGCAGCTTTAGGACCGACGATCCCGGGGGACAAGATTCTCATAATTACATACCCCCACCAGAACGACATCGTGTATGAAGCTATCCGCCGAGCGCTTCTCGAGGAAGGTGCTGAAAGCGTTGACAGAATAGATGTTACGGACCTGGGAATGGAGGTCAAAACCTACAGCGCCGCCGAGGGATGGAGGGAGATCACCGACCGACTTCCGCCAATGGTTGAAAGTGGAGTTGAGTTCAACGTCGCAGCCGCCACTCTTAAAAACTTCTTGGAGGACCGACCTGGCTACACGGCAGTCCTCGCAGGTGAAGCTGGACGCCGCCATTGGAAACGCGCCGCAGGACAAAGGGTCCGAAATAACTGGATGTACGCTACCTACGAGGACTTTATCTCGAGAGCCAATAGCTTTCCGGATGAAATATGGCGCACGGTCGACCTCAAGGTTGTCGACTCTTTCAGGGATGCCGCCGAAATCCGCATTACGAGTCCTGAGGGCACCAATATCGGGTGGAAAGTTACAGAAGAGCAGGCTGCGCTTTGGGTTCAAGGAGCTTTTCAATCCGGCCATATCATCGGCTCCACTATTCAGGGAATCCGATTTGGTCACCCAGTCGAGACTTTTATTCAGCAGGCCGATTCCCTGTATAAAACTTTAAATGGCGTTGTCGCCGGCGTGAGCAACCACACTGGCTACTTTCCGCACATCGAAGTCGAAATCGAATGCGGTCAAATCAAAAAGATTGTTGGTGGGGGACGATATGGAGATCTCTGGAGGGAGGTAGTGGACAAATACAAGGATTTTCATTACCCGGGATTTCCATACCCCGGGTGGCACTACTTCAACGACGCCTCGATTGGAACTAATCCCAAAAGTTACCGGCAGATCGAAACCCTCTGGAATTATAACGATTCATGGACCAACCTTCCTGAGCGAGCTCAAGCCGGAGTCATTCACTTCGGTTTTGGCGCAGAGCACTGGGATCAGACGTTCTTAAAGTACGCCAAAGAAAATCGCCTTCCCACGATGCATTTTCCACACGTTCACAATATTTTTGCCACCTATGAGATAAAAAAGCGCAGCACAGGCGAATGGTACACTCTCATAGACAATGGTCGCCTGACCGTGCTTGACGAACCCGATGTCGTTAGGCTCGCCCTTACGCTAGGCGACACAACTCTTCTTGAATATGATTGGATTCCTGCAATTCCTGGAATCAATTATCCGGGGGACTACTTCAAAGACTATGCAAATGATCCGATTTCGTGGATTGAACGCGACCAGAACGGTGAATTTACTGAGCAATCAGGCATAAGCAAGTGACCTACGGCCTCAACGTGTCTGCTAACTCAACTGCCTCACCGAATACACCACCGTTCTATCTGCCGGTTGGAGATGAGGTGGCTCTATTCGAGGCGGCTTATGCCGACCGGACGCCGGTGCTTCTAAAGGGCCCGACAGGTACCGGTAAAACTAGATTCCTGGAATACATGACTTACAGGCTCTCTGGCACGTCCAACAATGAAAAGGTCTCTCTCACAACTGTAAGTTGCCAAGAAGACCTTACTGCCTCAGATCTCCTTGGACGATTTGTACTCGAAAAAGACGGAACGAGGTGGGTAGATGGGCCACTGACGGATGCCGTCCGCAATGGTAGCATCTGCTATCTAGACGAAGTGGTGGAAGCTCGGAAGGACGTGATGGTGGTTGTTCACTCTCTCACGGACCATCGCCGCTTTCTGCCAATTGCCAAACTCGACGCCTCAATTGAGGCCCATCCGTCATTTTTACTGGTCATCTCGTACAATCCCGGTTACCAGACAAGTTTGAAAGACCTCAAGCACTCGACGCGGCAGCGCTTCGTGGCAATTGACTTTTCCTATCCATCTTCCGATCTTGAGTGCCAGATCCTGATCCGGGAAGGCCACGCTGAACCGAAAATAGCTGATACGTTAAGTCTTTTGGCTTCGAAGCTTAGGAACCTGAACCAGGAGTACCTAATCGAGGGGCCGAGCACTAGGCTACTAGTCTTTGCGTCAAGACTTATTTCGCGCGGAGTTCCACCCAAACGAGCGTGCGAGTCAGCCATTGCCGATGTCGTAACAGACGACCCGATATCACGACAGGCAATCCTCGAGGTTATCGATGCCTATTTTGGCGAAAGTGGCAACTGATGTCTGAGCTGGCGGCAGCCACCCGAAAAGCAGAGGACGACTTCCGTGTGGAGATTCGGCCTTTTGAGCTTTATTACAAGGCGCTTGCGAATAGGGATGTCGTAATTGAAGAGTATTCATCGGGGGAAAAAGCTCCGTTTCCGGACACGCGCACAACAATAAGATTGTTACGTCCCGCAGGGAGCGCCGTAAGAGAGTTCTATAGGCTTGCCCTCGCGCATCGCGCTTTGCACGAACAGCTCGGAACATGGGCTTTTGCAATTAGCAAAGTCACCGATGCGAGAGTCCGGAATGCCCTTGAAGCAAGTAGTGAGGGCGCTAGCGATCTTGAGGTCTTTCTCAAAACTTTTTCCGACGTGGCGCTTGCACAACTCTGTTTCGAGATCCTGGAAGACGCACGCATTGACGCGGCATTGCCTTTGGCTTTTCCAGGACTTGTCAATACCCTGGACCGTGCAGTTGTACGAGAACTATCGCACCGCCCCGATTGGTATTTACTTCCGCCCAGAGCCGCGGCCGCTGAAGTCGCCCTCAGAATCAGCCTTGGTCACGGTCGACTCAACAGTGTTCCCAAGCAAGTGGAAGGACCGGCCCGAAATATAGCCGATATTTTCGGTTCGATAAATTTTCTCCAATCTCAGGTTGAAGATATCGCGCTTGCAACAGTTCAGCTCTACTGCGTTTTGAATCAGCTGCCAAACCTTGGTGTGGTAAAAGGAACATCAGTCCCATTCGTGGTGTCTGGCAACCAACCAACTCCTTCATCAATCTGGCCGACCTACTGGCCTGAAGACGGCAGAGTACGTATCGAGGGCGACGATGTTCTCTTGCTGTCACTTCCCAAGGTATCCTATCGCGGCTCCCTAGAAGCACTTTTCCTTGAAGCGCCCAATGCATCCGGCCCAGACCATCAAGCCCTATATCGGACACGCACGGTTTCAGAAAACGAAGAATACGTGGCAAAGCCAAAGAAAAGTGCAGTTACAGGCCCGCCCGAACCTCTCCCACATGACCACCAGGACGTATCCCGACACCTCCATCATCACGAGGAGGGTGAGCTGCGCTCTTTTGGTTCGAATACCTTCCTTTATCCTGAGTGGGACAAGTATCTCGGGAGGTATCGTCCCAACTGGTGCAGGGTCGTTCAAAGGCGTGCTAACGCAAGCGGATCACCGGAGAGAAGCGATTTGCAGTACCGCTATGCAACTGAGTTGCGCCGGATTCGCAGAATATTGGATCTTCAACAACCTCAAGCATTCTTCGTAGAGCGACGAACCGCAAGCGGAATAGA
>DAHVOF010000029.1 GCA_027318945.1 Actinomycetota bacterium
TCCCCATCCCCCGAATCCTGCATCCATATCCAAACGAACGCTTCTACGCCAAACACCCAAAGTAAGAGCCGTATGCGGGAAAGCCGCACGTACGGATCCGTGTGGGGGGCAGTTCGCAAGAACTGTCCCTACCACGACCAATACAACTGATCTGACCGAGCATCAGAACTCCTGCTCACACAATCTCCCAAGACCGCAACCGGACAATTTCCTTGCTGCTCCCCCGCATCACAAACACCAGGTTTACGCTCCCACTGGCTGAACTGATAGGAACCGTGCAATCTCCATACTTCCCCCATCCACCCGTGTCATGAATGACGGCGTGCCCGAGAAGCTCACCCGCTGGGCCATCTTGGCGAATCTCGATTCCTGCCATTTCGTCTGCTTGGCTTGAGAAATGAAGAATCAGCTTCGCATTATTAGGAACATTTTGCACATTCGGATAAACAAGGAAACTACCATTGGTGAGCCCTCTCACCTCAAACCCTCCTCCCGGAGACTCCTGCACATATCCACCCTGGATCCTAAAGAACTCAGTCGCCTGAACCTGACCCCGTGCAGCATCGTATCTGGCAACGCCCAGGCCACCAATGTGAATAGACGCTATCTCTCCATTATCTTTATAATGAATGTAGGAGAGGATTGAGTTTCTAAAAAATTTTTGGCTACCCTTCTGACTCTGATCATTGCAGGCAAAGTACCATTGCCCATTGAACTCAAAGAAGGAACCATGACGATCATGAACAAGATTCTCTGTTCGGAAATCCGGCTCAGTGTCTTCAAGATTCACAATTGATCCCTTGTAGGTGAAGGGTCCATATGGGCTCCTGCTCATGGCATAGAAGCAACCCCAGGAAAGGTAGTAAACTCCGTTTCGCTTGTGCAGAAACGGCTTGTCGTCGGTCTTGCCGGCGCCATACGGCCCGAATTTCTTGTCAAGATGAATCAACCGAGGCACTTCCGCCAACGAGATCATATCTTCATTCAGCTTTGCGATGTAATAGTTCCAGGTTCCAAAGATAATGTAGTTGGAGCCATCATCGTCCATCAAAATGCCAGGGTCGCGCTCTTCCGTCGGCGTCAGGCCCCTGGGAATGAGCGGCTTACCAAGCGGATCTCTCCATGGGCCTGACGGCGTCTCTCCCACGACAACACCAATCTGGGTTGGCCCGGCCGAGAAATAGAAATAAAATTTGTCATTGCGTGTTCCTGCGTCAGTCGCCCAGCATTCAGTATATGGCTTGTGAAGAAAGGTCTGCTGTGGCTCAAGAAAACTCACAAGCTCCCAATGAACCAGGTCATTGCTGTGCCATACCCACCAATTATCCATACGGAAAAATTTGTTTTCTGGTGAATAATCATGAGTCGCGTACAAATACACAGAGCCATTGAAGACTCTGACTTGCGGGTCACAAAGACCGAGACCAGGGACGATGGGGTTCCCTCGGGATGGCACGGCGCCCTGTGTGGAACCATGCGCCAAGCTGCCTTTGACCTCTGTCCAAAGCTCGGATGCCAGTCGCGCATTCACTCCAGCACCAAGGCTAGCTAAGGCGCCACCTTTCACGAACTCTCTTCGAGTCTGACGTTTCATAAACGATTACCCCTCAGCAAATGCACTTTTTCCACAACTCTCTTTCGACACGGATTAGATCACTTCCCAGGCTGCACGCGCTGGAACACTCCACTCTATGCAATCTGTTGCTCTCGGCTGATCCAATCCAGCGATCATGAATGATATTCCTAATGTGCCGGCGAGGATAGGGAAAAATTTTGACGGATGTAATTCAAGCCGAACTCCGGAAGGTTCGCCTCCATCAGGCTCCCGGTCTCATCAACATAAGCTTCCCCTTGACTCTTCTGGAAGTATAAAGTAAAGCTCTTCAGCGTGATGGCTTTCCCATTGATTGCACCCTTTCCGCCAGCATCAGGTTGTACTTTTACATACAGGAAGTGGTTCTGTGGATCAAAGGCGCCTGGGGGCACCATCAGCAGATAAAGAGAGTCTGGGTGCGGATGATTTTGAACAGCATTCATAAGAATTTGAATGGCCGAAGGGTCACCGTCGCACGCGAAGAACACGTCTGGCTTCGGTAAAGGCGTTGATACAGGCATGCTCGTGGTGCCAGGAATGATAGTAACGGTTTCAATCTCGCTGCGCTTCCTTGTAGGCTCGAAGTTCAACGTCTTTTCCCCAGTTACGTCCTGTATGGAAGCGGACTGCAGGTTGCCTGCTTCGTCCACCTTGTAAGAGAAGTTATATTGGCCCTGCTGTTTAGAGGCAATGTCGAATCGGAAGTCGCCCTCCAGAGTAGCTCCTTTGCTGGATTGCTTGATGGAGTAAGAAGCCTCGCCCGCATCCTTGCCGCTCGTGGAATCAACCAGAGTGAAGTTTTCCTTTTTCTTTGATGCACTCGCCGGTAGTGACACCGATGCCATGGCCATCAATGCGAAAGCGATACGAAGGTTCATAGAAGTATCCTCAGGTGAGAATTTGATGTTTCAACCCGAATGCCTTACAGCGGGTCATAAGCGAGCGAGATGTGATGGAGAGCTTTGAGTCGCATTCGACAATAGATCCATCATTCGGTAGCGCGGATGATCAATTCCTTGTTTTCAATTCGTCCCCGTTTAAGGTGTATCACCCTCTGAGTCCTCTCTGGAAGGATCTTATGTGCGTCTTTGACGCCACTTGGAAGCTCCGCAAACTTTACGTCGGCGGCAAGCTCCGGCCCATCCAGCGAGTTGCGCTCAGACCGAGTGTCCAGAACATTCCCCAGATGGATTGGCCGACGTTCTCCTGAATCATAACCTGAACAGCAGACTGCCCTGAACTGGTCTGCTTCCAGATGAACCGCGCTCTGATGAACCGCGCTCTAGCGATCATCACGCCGTTGCCACTTGCCGTTGGCCAAGCAGCCTTCCAAGGCCGTAGCAGGCGCAAACTTTGAGTGCGCATGGAGATCCTGGGGCGCAAAGGCTAACGCCTGGTCTTTCCCAGGCGCCGAAATCGATGATCGTCCTCAGATAGCCAGCCCGTAGAAGCAAGCGAAACTCTATATTGCCGCTATGCAAAAACTTCTGGTCTCGATGAAGCTCCTTTGACTCAGCTCTTGCCTGAGAGCCTTCCCGTGTAGGTGTATCCCGGTGCCTCAACCTTAATATGGGCGTTCCCCCCAATGCAAATGCCACAGCGTGCTCGCTTCGGAGGACCCATCATCACGGGGAAAGCTATAAGAAAATCGGGTGTAGGACCATTCTCCCTCTCAGTGAAGATCGCTGGGTTGATGGTGCGGCCGCTAACGCTGAACAGTGCTACCTCGCGGAGTCCCGAAGATGGCTCCTGTGGCCAAGATGAATCCTCCTGTATTGAGGGATGTCCAGAGGGTGCGAGCGGGTTGCCCAAGCGTGCGCGACTCGATCTTCGTTCCCCACCGGCGCCAGGAAGTTCCATTGGGATTCCTCGAAAGAAACCGGCGTCACCGCAGATTCCTTCGCGCCCCGCTTCGATACACTCCGGCACAAAGGCGGCGGAACGTAAGCTGCCTCCAGACGGCTCCAAGCTTTCGTTCTGAATGGAATCCAGAGCGTCTTGAGGGGAAGTAAGTCCTCGAACTATGCACGAACGTCGCCAAGAGTGCCCTGCGCAAGACCTCCATCCACAGAGAAAACCGGATTCATTGGTCCTCAACGCCATAAACTTGGAGATCCTTGTCAGAACTGGAATAATCTACGGAATTGCACCTCAATTTCCTCATCCGTGCGGACCGGTGCGATGAACCTGGATTCTCCGCTCCCTCTTTCTCACCTTCGGAAAAGCTGAACATGACCATCTGCCCCGTACAGCTACTGCGAACCTCCTGACTCGGTTCTAGTTTTCGCCAGGATGCTCTCATCTGCCCAAAATCCTCAAACTCAAGCATTTCCCGCTGAACGAATTCGAGTCCTCGGACCTGGTGGCTTTATCGGTATCAAATCCCACTCACCCGTCCCAACACTCGCCAGGTGGAACTCTCGGCTAGGGTCTTGCAAAGCAGGCTTTATGCTATCCGTGAAAGCTCCGCTCATCCTCGCTCCTTCCCATTGCTTGACTGCGTCCAGAATAGCCAACTCCTCGCCGTCCATCGGCCCCAAGCCTCGATCTGGACCGTGCGATGCTTTCCCGTATCCCAACACCAACGTGAAGCCGGCATCAAATCCTGCCGCCCGAGCCAAAAGCCACTCTATATCCGCCAGGGTTGTCGTCTCATTGAGGTTGAACCAGCCTAGCATCGGCGGAAGGAAGTTCCGAGCATAAAAGATCTGGTTCTGGAAACGCCTTAGCGCCTGGCTCTCACGAAAACTTCCCCACCATGGCTCCCCCCAATTGAAGCGGGTAGCACTGTGCCATGTGAAATGATAAACGCGCGAGCCACTCGTGATAACACGATTACGCAACGTCGCTTCAAGGCGTTCATACCAGTACTTTGTAAACAACGAACAGCCATACTGGCCGAGTCCCGTCGAATAGTTTCCTTCCAGTCCATCAAATGACAGCATTGTGCTGTAAACAGCATTACTGAATTGCGCAATGTTTTGAGCAAGCTCCCGGGATAGATGGACATCTGTCAAGAACACCTTGTAAGGGTGATCCGCCAGCTTTTGAACGGACTCCTCCCTTTGATGCGCCCCCACCCTGGTGCCCCAGGCTCCACGCTTACACTTCAGCAACTTCCAAGGTTGAGTTTTTGAAACACCGTCATACCGTATCAGCTCCGCCCCTATCACAACAGTGTTCATCGTTGTCATCTGTTCAAAAAATGTAATATCGTCAATAGGTATTTCCGTGGCATCTGCGCTAATGGACTCCGTCAAGCTGCTGGATCCAATTGTTGCCAGTCGACCATCTGGGATAGGGGTCACATACGGATCGTTCGGCGTGATGAAGTTTGACAGCATGTGAATGCCGACACCGATGCCGGCACTCCGAGCCTTCCGCACACACGTGCGAAACCCAGCTACACCATTGGGAAACAGGTCACTCTTCAGCTTGAAATGCCCCCAGGTTTCGAAAGGATCGGTGTGGCGGAGATCTTTCAGTCCGGTTAAGCCGGTGACTCTGATGGCCTCATCGATGCTTTTTTCGCCGAAATCGAAACTCAGAAAAGACGCAACGGATTCTCCACTCATCTTCGCCCATTTGCCATGCATCATGGGATGCGGTAACTCTTCAGCTATTTCAATCTCACCGAGTGTCGACAGCGCCTCCTTCGATGGACAAGCGAATAGAGCAATCTTGCTCCCAATCACCCCTCCATCGTCGAACGGTGACACAAGGAACTTTGTGAAGTTCCAGTTCTTGATGATTCGCTTCCGATTACGGTTCCTGGTATACGCTTGTACCGTACTTTCAAATGGTGCATGCCTTGCGACATTTCCGCGCCAGGTCTGGTCTTTGCATAGCGCAGCTGGGAGAAGCTGATAGCTTCCAGGATCATCAGCTTTGAACTTAAGAGGAATATCATCTTCCGCATCGGGATAGCCTCCAATCGTCTTAGGATTGAGGCACTGAATACCCACTGCGAACTTCGAGTCACGCACAACACCTACAACCTCGCCGACGATGTCTCCGATACTAATCGGATACGGACCCCACAGCACTAGGTCCACATTCTTCTTTGAGCGCAATCCAATCAGTTCCAGGGCGATGTGTGTCCGTTTGTTGAAGACCGCGATAACTGCCGTTGCACCAATCGCATCGTAATCCAGGTTGATCCAGCCTCTCTGTGCGTTCCAGCTCGCCCTGCTCGCCGGTACAATCTTTTCATCCACCATCAGGCTAAGCAAAGACGACCTTGGCACATCGGGGATCTGGCTTTGTCCCTGGATGCTTACTTCTCCAAGTTTCCCTTTCGAATTGATTCCGAACTGTGCATCTTCCGTCTTGAAGATCGCTATCTGTTCAGTCCCTCCCGTTCCATCCAGGATGTCGCGATAGAGAGCCTTGGCATCCCTCGAAGAACGGAATAGCAGGAGCCAGGCACTGACCCGAGCGACATAGCTTGTAAACTCTCTCCGATTCATCTTTTCGGCGCCACTCCCTTATGCTCGCGAATAAAAGATAGCATGAACTCTACGTCATTCGCCGCTTCAATTCGTGCCGTGGCATCTTTGTCCCCTAGGTCTCAAAAGCGAGACCTGGGGCATTCAACGATGGCGCAAAACCGAGCGGTCAGAGACTTAGCGCTCAGCGATGAGAAATGCAGAGGCGGTCAGCCGGTCACCGATCCGGCCCGCTGCCCTCAACGCTTTCAACACTATAGCGCGTTTCTTTCACGCACGCATCTCTCGCCGCCAGGGTTCTTCCCGATGACTTTGACAGTTTCGTCTATTGTCTTCCTTGCACTTTACCGAGCTTTACTGCGTCGATCGTCACCGGGCCGAGTAATCCTGAAGACAGTAGTGGTGAGTTTGCCGTATATGGCTTGTAATCAGTATAAGTGTAATGCTCTTTCGCGCCTGGCTGCAGATCGCCGATGATCCGATTCACCCAGGCATTCGTCACCTTAATCTGGATTTGATTGATGCCGGGATGCAACGCAGCGGTGGCATCGGTCTCATACGGGGCATGCCAGAGGATGGCGAGTCTGTGTCCATTAACACTTAGTTCAGCCAGGTTCTTCACGGTCCCGAGGTCAATCCAAAGCTTTGTGCCTGGGTGGAACCAACCAGGAGGTGCGACTATCGTTTTGACATAGGTGGCCGTCCCAGAAAAGTATTTGACTCCCACATCGCCACTGTCACTCCACGATATGAGCTTTTTTAGAGTGACTGACGACGGTGCGCCCCAGTGCGGCGGAAATTTCACCTCCCATGCCCCATCAATCGTCGCGAGGGTGTCTTTTTCTACTGCTGGAGCTAGCCACGATGTTGTCTGCGCCTTCCCTTGAAAGACGACAAAAACCGATTCCCAAGGGTGAAGATTAAGCTGTACGCTGGTGCGTCCTCCGGAGATTACATAGGATACAGGTGCATGTTCTCCTGTGTCTGCTCGCCACAACTCTGGGATCAAACCAGTGACGCGGAAGCTTGCTTGCGTGCTAATTTCTACGTCGGAACGATTATCAACAAAATAAATCTCGCCATCAGCAAGCCGTCGATGGATAAACTGCAGATTCGCACCATCGCTCGTGCCGGTATACGTCATGTCTGGCTGAGCCGCCATTTCATGGAGAACATCTGCAACTGTTTGTCCTGCATAGATAGTCCCAGTACCAATATGTTGAATGCTATTCCCATTTCCAAACATCTCCTGAACGAGTGAGTGAAAGCTGGCCTGATCATCGGTGAGACTCGGATCATCCGTTGGTTTGGGACCGGCTACAATGGCGCCTTGCTTGACAAGGTTGTAAATAGCTTCAAGAATGTCAAGGGACATATGCCGACTGTTTCGATTTAGACCAAGGATCTTATAGTTAACTCCTCCCGGTGTCGTGATCTGTTTGTTTCGATTCACGCCAAGTGCATGGAGCAGTGTATCAGCATTGACATAATCAAAGCCGTATCCTTCGGGAATATTTGGGGCACGATGTTGGTAAAGCGCGGTAAGATTTGTATCCTGCCCGTAATAGTAAAGAATGTCCGCAACGTATTTTCCCTGCTGCAGCATGTAGCTGTTGCGCGCAAGATAGGAAACCCAAGGGCTTGCTTCGTTCGCCCAGGTCTCATTGCGATTGAACCACTGACCAAAGATTCCAAGTGTAAGGCCCGGCTCGTGCCCGAGTAGTGGCTGCTCGGCGGACTCGTGGACAAAGATTCGGTTCACCCCATTCAGAAATTCTTGATCCACGGTGGCGCGCAGTGTAGCCGGCGACCATGACCATGGCGCTACTGCGGTGGTCATCGATTCAGCGGCTGTAAGCTTTTTACCATATATGTGTGCCACCGAAGAAGACTCTCTGTCATCTGCGTTGTAATCGTACTGAATTTGGCTCTGGCCAGGACGCGGCACCCACATGGCGCCCATCGGAACCTGACACCGCTGTTTCACCTGCATTCCATCTGCCACAAAGGCGCGCCCGTATTCGTCTGACTCGCAGTAGTGGATCAGATGTTCCTGGTCCAGGACGTTCTGTATCACTCCGAAGTGCTCGGTCGCAATCAAATCGCCAATAGTTCGGCGAAAGTCCCAGAGGAACCGGTCACTCTCTTCTGAGCTCCCCACTACAACCCCAGTAAGCACTGGCATCCATGGAGTTGGATCATAGCCTCGAAGCTTTTGGAACTTCTGGAACATCTCTTCGGTCCAGTTCTGGGAACCAGCCTCCCAACTGTCTGTGGTTACGCTGGTAATGCCCCGCTTGCTCATATTGCTGGAGCCAACTGTGGCTGTATATGTGCCCAGGTAATCCTCCATATACCGCTGAACAGCCTGTCCGCTTAACTTATCCACCTCCAGGCCGGTTGATTCCGCAGGTGCGGGGTGATTGGTTGACCCGAGCAGGCTATAGCCAAATCGGAGGATCGCCCATTGTCCCGGCGGCGGCGTCCAGTCCAGATACCCGTTGGGGTTCATCTTTTCCGTCAGATCAACCACGTCCCTTGTTGACACGACGCTATGAGCAGAATAAACAGGCGTTGGGAAGCGATACAGATCCGCCGTCGGAACGAACGCGGCCTTCTGCTCGAAATGATTGACGCGCGCTCCCGTATGCAGAACTATCTCGGCGATGTTGTAACAGCCCAGACCTGTGGCCGCGTCGCATTGCAAGGACCGCTTCTGGCTTGGGCGCCCAGCCGCGGCCCATTCCAGTGTATGCCTTTGCTGGAAGACGACACGGTAGTACATCGACGTAACGGGCGAGAAGGATATGGTCGTCTCCGGGGAGCCACTTATGTCGAGTCCGCTGCTAGTATGCCAGTTTTTGCCATCCTCGCTCTCATCAAGGGATATGCTTGGCTCACCAATTCCATAGGTTGCCGTAGTTGATCTGCTGATGGGCTGCATCACAATGGTAATCGCGCGGATAGTGACCGGAGATGAGAACTGGTACTGAATCCATGCCGGTCTTCCATCCTGTGGGATGGGGAGGGGGGTGGTATTTACAAGGTTGCCATCTGTCAGCAGCGAATAGTCTGGGCTTCCACCACTACTGCTCATCCTGGGATGCAAAGACTCCAGCGTCACATCGGTTTGCGGTAACCGGTAGGCAATCACCACAGAGTCATGATAGTAAGTCGGAACAAGTTTCGAAGCGGTTGGAGAGCGGTGTGCGGGATCTGGCGCCTCATCCTGAAACGCCCCTGTCGTGGTCGGAGGGTGCGGCAGTTTGCCGTTGAAATGCTTGCCGCCGGGAATGACAATTTCGCTCCAGACATACTTCTTCATTCCGTCAGAGGGTTTCACCCATGGCCCTCCGGTTTCACTCCATCCAGGTGAGCTATCGATCGACTCTCTCATGCCAAAACTCTCTGCGAGTTTTGTTGCATACAGAAAATCGCTCTTCCATGCGGGATCCATATAAACGGCTCGGTCTGGGACAATTTGCGGTGTCGCGATCGAAGCATCGATGGTATCCATCCCAGATATGCCGATCCGATGCATCCAATCAAGATCGAGTCGGATGCCCTGCCGGGTGACATTGCCATTCATCCAATGCCACCAGACTCGAGGCTGCGCGCTTTGCGGCGGATGCTGAAATCCGGCAGCGAGAGGAGATACTCCCTCGGGCGCGCCAGAAACATCCTGTGACAGGCCAACCTGCGAGAAAAGCAAAGACACGGTCAGCAATCCGATATACGACTGCAATCTAACATGCATCTCAACGCCCTTTCCTATCTATACTCGGTCAACCGATCTTTGGCTCTGCAGGCTATAGCCGGCCTTCATATTGCTTCGCTGGATCCATCCCTTGACACTTTGAAGTTAGAGACTTCAATCTTCCACCACTGAATGAGCCTCCGATAGAGGCTCCACATGCTCCTCAGAGGCCAACATGAAGAACCCATTGATGCTCCGGCGTTCCTCGGCGAGCTAGACATCGACAGTCTATACGATGGACCCGAAGTATTGGAACCACAATTGCATCACTGGAGAGGTGCATGAATGATGCGTCGCCAGCTTGGCATGGAAGCGAATCGTCTCTAGTCAGTCCTATGGGAGTCCGCCCATCCCGTATCAAATCCTCGCGATCGTTCTGGTTCTACTCTGATCCTCATCCCTGCAAAATCGCATCTGGAGTGTGATCTCCCGTCTCTTTCCGGAGCTCCTTCAGGCGCGCAGCCAGTGCTCTACGCAGTGCTGAGTGAGCCGGATCATGTGCGAGGTTGGTCAACTCACCTGGATCAGTTTTGAGGTCGTACAACTCATATTCCTGTGGATCAAGGAAATAGTGTATGTATTTGTAACGTGTCGTCCTCACGCCTCGATGAGGCCGGACCTGTTCCGCTCCCGGGTAATCAAAATACTCGTAAAGCCAGTCCTTTCGCCACTCGTTCTCCTTCTTCTGCGCTAGATTGACCAGGCTCTTCCCCTGCATGGCCTCCGGCACAGGCACTCCGGCCAATTCAAGCAGCGTCGGCGCAAAATCGAGATTGAGCACCATCTCATCGACCCTTGTACCAGCCTTGAACATCTTCGGGAAACGTATCATGGCGGGAGTCCGTATCGACGGCTCATGCATGAAGCGCTTGTCAAAGCAGCGCCATTCTCCGAGAAAATAGCCATGATCTGAGCTATGTAGAATCACTGTTTGGTCGAGCTGGTTCGAAGACTCCAGATAGCTCAGAATCTTCCCAATATTATCGTCGACCGCACGAAACCCCGCATAGTAGTCCTTGACAAGGCCTTCCAGATTCCGTGCGCGGTCCCATGTTTCGATTGTGCCTATTTTATTCTGAGCATCAATGAAGGCGCGTGGCTTTCCCCCTGGCCATCCCTGCTTGTCAGCGTCAAATGTGGGAGGTATCGGTATCGGGTCGCCATTATAAAGATTTAGATAGCGTCTCGGACGATAGTAGGGTCCATGTGGCGCTTGATGACACAGCAAGAGACAGAACGGGTTATACCGTTCCTCCTTGAGCCATTCAAGCGCTCTGTCGGTGAACCAATCATCAGCGTATTCACCCGTCCAATCCAGCGCGGGATTATTTGGGAAATCATCATGAAAGCTACCGCGGTAGGTCTTCTCCCCACCCATCTTGCCCTTCCTGCCCTCGAAGTAGGAGGGCCGGAAGTAGTCTGTTACTGGCGCGTTGAAGGCGCAGTAGTAGTCCCAATAGCGTTCGCGCAACCCATTGGGTAGGTGCGCTTTATCAATAATCGCAACCTCGTATCCTGCTTGCTGCAACAAGTCCGTAAAGACAGGGATATCGGCGGGGAGAGCTCGATTCGCATCGTTCCCATACGCTCCGGTTGTGTGCGAATATAGGCCCGTCATGGTAGCTGCCCGCGCCGGTGCGCATAGTGCGTTCATGCAGAAAGAGTTATTGAAATACACCCCTTCCTGGGCAATCCGATCCATATTCGGAGTCTTGAGAAGCGTATTCCCATTGAAGCTGAGAGCATCTGGACGCTGTGCCTCGGTATAGAAAAAGACAATGTTTGGACGCTTCCCGTTCAGAGGAATGGAGGATTTCTCTCTCTTCGGCGCGGGAGCAGCATAGATCTGCTCTGGAGAAGTGATCATCGCGCCTGCTGCCGCTGCCCCAGCCACGGCTGCGCTTCCTTTCAGAAAATTACGCCTTGAAGGAAAATCAGCCACGCTCTTGGCTCCAGAACTTTCTGACATCTGCAGTCCATCCTTTCTCATCTACTGCTTCTAAGGTGAGGTGAGCCCCAGTTTGGATCTAGACCTCTCCATGTGCATTCCAAACAAGGGGGGCCTTTGCCTCCCAGCTACGGGTTTAGGTTTGTATCCTGATCGGGTATGGCTCGTCATGATGAGGAAACGCGTGTTCATGGAGCTGGCGCAATGTCGACCTCCTCCGAACTCGACAGCGTCTCTGGTCTAGCGGCCGGGTCTCGACAACGCTTGGATCGCAATCGCAGTGAGATCACGCCGCGAATCCCAGCGGAGGTTGGACCGCGCAGCGCTGGGTGGCGAAGCAGATACAGAAGCGGCATCTCGTCAAGGATTCGTCTGCCAGCCGTAGTTTCAGGACAGCAAGGACAATATTTAGAATACACCTTCGCAGGTTCGCCGCTCAACCAACAGAGTTACGATAGGTTTTTGCAAAACCTGCTTGGCTCGACTCCAAAACAAGCTACACTGCTGTCGCCAAGGATGAGCATGGCCAATGAGATGCAATAGGTACAGACGAAGATGACGAAGAGATCTGCATCTCGACTACTAGCACCAGCCCAATGACTTCCTGAAAGGCGCCTCCATGGGATGATGTCTACAGGGAATTACTGTCTTACAGGATTGTGAGACCAAGGACCGATCTCCTTCGTCCCTCGTTCCCTGGAGAATGGCCTGCGTCGGTCAGGTGAAATAAAGCGCTGAGGCGCTTCGGAATCGGTTCTACTGTTGCGTACTGACTGACGAAACAGCGATTAGCTCAAAGTCGATGAGTGGTAAAGCAATTGAAGGTTGTTGGATTCGCCAAAGCTACAAGAGAGGCTCCGCATTGGTGAGACTAACGTTGGCGCCCTCGCGGCGCTTCGTCGATCTGCAATCGATGGAGCGTCGCAGCTCCTCGGCAGACTCATAAGGGAGATGCTGAAGGCCGGCCGCCTGAAAGGC
>DAHVOF010000057.1 GCA_027318945.1 Actinomycetota bacterium
TGAAACCCGACTCAACCTCTACAAAACCATGGTTTTGAGCCGCAGCTTTGAAGAAGCAATTCTGCGAGACTACCACGCCGACAAAAAGCCCGTTTGGGATATCGGCGCAGGCCTCATTCCCGGTGAAATGCACCTTTCCGCAGGTCAAGAGCCCGTAGCTGCGGGCGTGTGCGCTCATCTCAAGCCAGACGATGCAATTACTGCCACGCACCGTCCTCATCATTTCGCCATAGCGCATGGAATGGACTTGAAGCTTTTGGCAGCCGAGATTTTTGGGCGGGAAACGGGTCTCGGAAAGGGAAGGGGTGGGCATATGCACCTCTTTGATCCGAGCACTCACTTTTCGTGTTCAGGGATAATCGCGGAAGGATACCCGCCTGCTCTTGGGATGGCGTTTGCCTTTCAGCGACAGGGGAGAGACAGCGTCGCCGTTGCTGTAACGGGCGAAGGCGCTGTGAACCAGGGGGCTTTTCACGAGTCTCTAAATCTCGCGGCGCTGTGGAGATTACCAGTCGTTTTTGTGATCGAAGACAACGACTGGGCTATTTCGGTTTCCAGAGGTTCTTCGACGGCAATAAGGTCAAATGCGGTCCGCGCTACAAGCTACGGTATCCGGGGAACGAGAATACAGGACAATTCAGTAGAGGGAGTCTGGGATGCCGCCAAAAATGCGGTTGAAAAAGCGCGGGCTGGCGGAGGTCCATCCCTCATCGAAGTTCACACAGTGAGGCTATGGGGCCATTTCGAGGGAGATGCACAGGCTTATAGAGATGATCTGAATACGCTGATCGATCCTATTCCGGCATACGCAAACCAGCTCGAGAGTGACGGCATCCTTTCTTCGAAAATGATAGAGAACATTGCCAGCGAGGCCAAGAGCCGCGTCGATGACGCATTCGAGTTCGCAAAGTCGAGCCCTCTCCCGTTGGCAGCGGAGGTCAAGAAGTACGTATTCGCGTAAGGAGGAGTGATGGTACTTATAAGCACACCAAATGAAGCGGTTACAGCGAGGAAGTTGACAACCGCCAAGGCAATGGTAGAGGCGATTTCTCAGGAGATGGAGCGGGATCCTGCGATTTTTGTGTTGGGGGAAGACGTGGGAGCCTATGGAGGTATCTTTTCGTCCACCTCTGGGCTGCTAGAAAAGTTTGGTCCGCAGCGGGTCATTGACACACCAATATCCGAGACTGCGTTCATGGGACTTGCCACGGGAGCTGCGGTGGAAGGATTGCGGCCGATAGTGGAGTTGATGTTCGTTGATTTTTTCGGTGTTTGTATGGATCAGATCTACAATCACATGGCAAAAATTCACTATGAGTCCGGCGGGAGCGTGAAGGTTCCGCTTGTTCTCATGACTGCTGTGGGTGGAGGTTATTCCGACGGTGCCCAGCATTCCCAGTGCCTTTGGGGGCTATTTGCACATTTGCCTGGATTGAAAGTAGTTGTGCCGAGTAATCCGTACGATGCAAAGGGGCTGATGATCTCCGCAATCAGAGACGACAACCCAGTCATGTACATGTTCCACAAAGGGGTTATGGGCCTTCCGTGGATGGCGAAGAATATTCGCACGCTTGGTCCGGTGCCCGAAATGGCATTCGAGGTCCCGATTGGCCGGGCATCCGTAGTCAAGACCGGAAACGACCTCACCATCGTCACAATTTCCTTGTCGGTTCATCACGCATTGGATGCTTCGGAAGTCCTGGCTCCGCAGGGCATAGATTGCGAAGTAATAGATCTGCGAAGTCTTGTCCCGCTTGACAAGGAGACGATTTTGGACTCGGTGTCAAAGACGGGACGCCTTCTCGTGGTGGATGAGGACTACCTTTCCTTTGGGTTGACTGGAGAGGTGGCTGCAATTGTGGCCGAGGAAAATCCCACTATGCTCAAGGCGCCTGTTATTCGCTTGGCGGTCCCTGATGTCCCGATTCCATATTCTCGCACTCTTGAATATGCGGTGCTGCCAACGACCGGGCGGATTGAATCGGCTGCCAAGCGTTTGATGGCTTGAAAATGGACGTTAGGTTTCCCGTACTTTCGCGCAATGATTCCGAGCTCGATGGGGTAGTGGCAACTTGGTTTGTGAGTGAAGGCCAAGTTGTCCAAAAGGATCAGCTAATAGCCGAGGTTCAGGTTGAAAAAGTATCTGCCGAAGTTGTAGCTCCAATCTCGGGGCAGATAACGTTTCTCGCGAACGAGCAGGAAGTCGTTCATCAGGGTAGTGCCATTGCGAGGATCGACTGAAATGCCTGGTTCTTTCAGCTGCGTCAGTGCATTGTGAAGAGCCCGGCGAGTTGTCGAGCTTGGTCCTCATGTCGGTCATTCTGCTGACCGGCCATGGGCGGGGACGATTTTCGCGCTGTAGCCGTCGAATTGCCGGGGCCGATTGGGGCCGGGTCGCATTGGCCGGGGGCCGCGAAGTTTTTGTGCAGGCCTGGTTACCGGCGCGCAAAACGTGCCTGGCTGCGTCACGGTTGGAGCAACCAGGCACGTATCGAAGGATTCAGATGTGGTCGTGCGTTCCCGTCAGTATCTCCGCTTCCGGGTCAGTCTTGCGGGAGTGGTACAGACCCAGTATCGCAAGGACCAGAAGTATCGCCGCCGCTATGTAGGCTCCGATAGCTGCCCAGCCCATGATTGACGCCATGGTCCCGAATGCGAACGCATTCAGCAGCATGCCTCTCAAAGTCGTGCCCTGGAACGAGGTCTGCTCAAGTGAAGCAAGGCTGGTTGCCTGTGTGCTGCCAGCCTTGGCCGTTCTTGCCGCGGTGCTGATCTCAGAGTAGACGCCGTGGTATGGCATGTTGTACAGGTGAACTGCGATGAAGTCGTTAGCGTAGACCTGAGCCTGCTGTCCTGTGAGCAGCTGCTGGCCTGCGTACTGGGACACCGATGGGATCATGCTGGGCGTGATCTCGGTACCCGCCTTGGGGTTGGCGAACGCCGACTTTGGCGGGAAGAAGATCTGCTGCTCAGCCAGTTGGTTATGCACCTGGTTGTTGATGTAAAAGTGACCCCAAGTCAGAAGCGAGCCGGCCACGATCAAAACCACGACCAGCAGCATTCCTGTAAGGCTCACTAGAGTGTCGAAGGTCCTTCGTCTCATTTTGTGCCTACTTTCCTGTCGCTATTCCGGCTGATCTGAATTCGTCCTACACTGATGGCCACCGATTCGTGAGCGGTAACGCCAGCTAGTGGTGATACTTCTCTGCGCTCGTTCTGGTTGATGGTAAGAGGCATTTTTCCAGCATTTTCAGCCGGGCACATTGTTAGAACTTTCTTTAACTCGTCAGCAACGGGATCGTTTTGCCCCCCATCCCCTTGAGTCCAAAATGCATACGGTGGAAGGGCTGCATAAGAGCGGAAGCAGAGTCTTTCTGATCCTCTCTGTAACCCTGTAGCCAGCACTTTGAACATACTTTCATCGTAGGTTTGCGGCCTTCGAAGTTAGACACGAGATCTACCGCTCACACCTGCGCAATTCTACGGTATCGGCCCCCGTATTCCCTGGATATGAGGCCCGGGCAATGCTCTTAGGAGAATTTCTCGGTAGAATGATCTCGGTGGGGCCCGCCAGATTGGCTCAGTTCGAGGTAGTTGGAAGGGGATTCGAGGATGAAATGGCGGCCTGGCTATCAGCGCTTGTCATTGGCTGACAAACTGTACAGCACAATCGAACTGCGCTTCGATGGCGCTAACACTGGGGCAGCGAGCAATACGCCACTCCGAGCACGAGTTGGAAGCAGCACGGCTTTTGATGGTCTACCTGTAGTTCTGCAGGTAGACGAGTTGGTTTCGGAGAGCAGAAGTGGGTAATATCGTGCTAGTGAATTATCCACGTGGCTAGATAATACGAAGGGGTACTTGATGTGCCTTAAAAGCTTGTGGAGCTCAAATGTCTCTTTTGGATCGTTCTATGGATTCACTCGCTAATTCCCGGGCCAGTGCCGTCAGAGAGCACGGCCAGATCAGGGTGCTAATTGTCGACGACCACGCGCTCGTTCGAGAAGGCACCGTCCAGTTGCTTGAACGGGAGCCCGATATGACTGTCGTGGGTCAGGCTTCTACGGGAGCTCAAGCGAATTTATTATTTGACCGTCTTGCCGTAGACGTGGCTCTTCTTGACGTAAACCTTCCTGACATGAGCGGTTTAGAAGTCGCCCGGCTGCTGGCGCTTAAGCATCCGACCATACGGGTACTGGTAGTCAGCGCGTATGACGATTATGCATACGTAGCTGAGGCTCTAGACCTCGGCGTGGCCGGATACCTCCTTAAGACAGCTACAGGTAGGGAGCTTGTAGATGCTGTGCGCACCGTCGCTGGTGGAGATTTCGTTCTCAGCGGATCGATTTCTCTTAGGTTGGCTCATCGTCGCCAGTCAAACCATGAAGTGAATGAAGCGAAGTTGACGCCGAGGGAGATAGATGTACTCAGACTCCTCGGCAAGGGCCTTACGAACAAGGGTATTGCCAATAACCTGGGCCTTACGATACGCACGGTAGAAGGCTACGTATCCAATGTTCTTGCGAAATTAGGAGCAGCGTCCAGAACCGAGGCTGCTCTCTATGCGCTCAGCCGCCATTTGATTCCACTGGACGAGCACGATGAGCCGACCGACACGCGCTGATTACATGACGGTGCTGCGCCGCGCAGCCCACCCGCCGCTATACGAGCTGCAATTTTGGCTGCTGCAGGCCTCAGTCATCTTTATTGCGGTCCTCCACCTTTTTGTTGACATGAAGTTTGGCGAGAGTTCGGCGTTTCCTGACGGGCTTCCGGTGGCTCTTTTGATAGTCCCCGTTGGCTATGCCGCGCTCAGATACGGCTTGTCGGGGTCGGCGGCTACGGGAATATGGGCGAGCATCCTTTGGCTTCCGGATCTCTTGCTTTCAAATGACAGGGGGCATTCGGGAAGCGATCTCGTGAGCCTGGTTCTTGTAGATGCCGTCGCCTTTTTCGTCGGGCAGCGCGTTGAGGCTGAGAGGATGGCCAGGGCGCGAGTCGAGAGTGCCGCCGTGGAGCTTGCCGCTGCGGAGGAGCGGTACCGGCAGCTTTTCAATGCCAACAGCGCTCCCATTATTCTTTTTGACGACGGCGGAAAGATCATCGATGCCAACTTCGCGTCGCAAGTGGCTTTCGGATCAGTTCTTACCGGATATTCGGACAAGTCGGTTTTGGGCATAGATATCGTTTCCGAAGACGAGTCCGGACGAGTGATAAGCATCAAGGACGGCCATGACTACCGGGTGGATCTCGTTCGATTGACCACAGGAACCGGGGACCGGGCCATACAGGTGGTGCTCGAAGACATCACCCGTGAGAGAAGCGAGGGACGGAGAATCCGTCACTACGCTGAGCTTGTGGTGCGAGCGGAGGAGGAACAGCGCCTCCGTCTGTCGCGTGAGCTGCACGACGAGCCGCTTCAGGTACTGATGCACCTGGCGCGCCGCCTGGCAACACTAGCCGAGGACGAGTATCCGCCGGCC
>DAHVOF010000261.1 GCA_027318945.1 Actinomycetota bacterium
TACATGGCCGGAAGTGGAGAGACCGAGCTGGCCATGAAGGGCTGACTAGCTGCCAAGGCTACCCGATTGCAAATGCGACGGGGCATCCTCGGGAGCGCGAATTAATGTTACCCAGAATGGACTTTCGCTCGTAATGCACCGAGAGTCACTCCAAATGCGTGTGGTAGTGCAGTGTCGGATCGTGCGACATCCAATCAAATGTGCACGATCCGACGAGCAATAACTCGACCAGTCCCTTTACCGGAAGCTTTCTTGAAATTTCATCAGCTCGCCTCTGCCGGGGCAAAGTTTGTCGAACGGAAGATTTATAAGTGGTTCGGGAGTTGTGTTGTTGAGATCGTGAATGTCAGGCAGCTCCCGATCTACATAGAGAAGACCGGTAGGTACTTCACCCCTTGCCTTGGCTTCGGTCACGTAGTTTACTGCCCCTGCGCGATCGCGAGGATCGTAATTATCGGGCAGAGTTCGGAACATTATTACCGACCCGTCATGCATGGCAACGCTCATCCTGCTGTCGGCGGGAAGCTCGGCCGTGATCTGATCTGAAGCTCTGAGAAATACCGAGTCAATCTCGTTCAGCTCATGCTCCCTAATGTACTTGTAGCTCTTGGTAGAACCTTGGTGGTTGTTGAACTGGATGCATGGTGATATGACGTCGATCATGGCGAAGCCGTGGTGTTCAATCGCCGCCTTGAGAATGGGGATCAGCTGCTTCTTGTCGCCGGAGAAGCTACGTGCGACGAATGAAGCTCCCAGGCTGAGTGCGAGTTCGACTGGGTCGATAGGTGGAACTTCATTTGGTACTCCACGCTTCGTAGTGGATCCGACATCAGAGGTAGGCGAGAACTGCCCCTTGGTGAGTCCGTACACGCCGTTGTTTTCGATGATGTATACCATATTTACGTTTTTGCGGATCGCATGCACGAAGTGCCCCGTGCCTATCGAAAGGGAGTCACCGTCGCCGGATATTCCTATGTAAATATTGTCGCGATTAGCCGCATTCGCTCCGGTTACAATTGGGGGCATCCGGCCGTGCACCGAGTTAAAGCCATGCGCTCCCGAGACAAAGTAGGTTGGAGTCTTTGACGAGCAACCGATGCCACTCAGCTTTGCGACCATCTCCGGCGGGGTGTCCAACTCGAAAAAAGTCTGCACGAGGGCGGCCGTAATAGAGTCGTGTCCGCAGCCGGCGCATAAGGTTGACATCGCACCTTCATAGTCGCGAACAGTCAGGCCGATCCCGTTGGTGGCTAGTGGCGCTAGGGGAATAAGTGGTTTGCGTATCGAAGGCATGTTTAGTCCTTTAGCTCATTCAAAAGTCCGTCGACAACGTCCTCTGTGCAGATCGGGAAACCCCCGTAGGAAAGAACGGAGCGAAGTTTACTCGGTAGGCACTCGGTCTCCAAGATCAGAAGCGAGCGCAGCTGGGCATCTCTGTTCTGCTCAACCACGACGTTAACTTCATGAGAGTCGATGAAATTCTTCACGCTGTCAGAGAATGGGAATCCCCTTACTCTGAGATAGTCAAGCGGCATGCCGTCTTCTGCCAGGCTGGCAACGGCCTCTTTCACCGCCATCTCACAGCTTCCCAGAGTTATCACGCCAAAACGCGCTTTGTCCCTAAGTTCCAAGACGGGCTCGGGAATGTACCGTGCTGCCGCCTTGTGCTTCTTGGCAAGCCTGTCAACCACTTGAACGTAGCCTTCGGGGCTTTCGGTGTAGGCGCCGAACCTGTCGTGACCTGAGCCGCGGTTGAAGTAAGCACCCTTTGACGAGACTCCGGGCAGTGTGCGCGGGGTCACGAAGTCTGCATCCTCGTCTGCATAGCGATAGAACTTCGAGATTGTCTCCAATTCATCGGCGCTCAGGATGCGACCGCGGTTCCATTGATAGCTGTCGTCCCAGTCGAGCTTGTCGACAACCCAGTCATTCATGCCGATATCGAGATCGGAAAGAACAATCACTGGGGTCTGGAAGCGGTCTGCCAGATCAAAAGCTTCAACCGCAAAGCTAAAGCACTCCTCGGGGTTCGCTGGAAAGAGGAGGATGTGCTTGGTGTCACCGTGGGAGGCGTACGCACATTCCAATATGTCCGCCTGCTGCACCCTCGTCGGCATGCCGGTAGAGGGCCCTGTCCTTTGGACGTCTATAACGACGGCGGGAATTTCGGTGTAGTAAGCAAGACCCAGGATTTCGTTCATCAGTGAGATCCCAGGGCCAGATGTCGAGGTAAAGGCTCTCGCACCAGCCCATGAGGCTCCCACGACCATGCCAAGTGCGGCTAGTTCGTCCTCAGCCTGGAGGACGACAAAGTTGCTCTGCACCTTGGTGGTGCCGTCTTCCAGGGTTACTGTTTCGCGCCGGTATCTTGAGCACAGCTTGGTGAAGTTTTCGGCAACCGACGTCGCGGGGGTGATCGGGTACCAGGCCGCGACGCTGGCGCCTGCATATATGCAGCCGAGCGCAGTCGCAGTGTTTCCGTCGATGATGATCTTGTCCCTGTTCATCTCCATTGCCTCCAGCCTCAATGGCAGCGGGCAATTGAAATTTTCCAATGCGTAGTTGTAGCCGAGTTGGAAGGCCTTGTGGTTCGAGTTCCTCAGTCTCTCGCTTGCAGAGTAGGTTTCATCGAGCAACTGCGACACAACACCCGGGTCCATCGATATCGCGGCGGCGACAGCTCCGGCGTAGCCTATGTTGCGCATCAAGATGCGTTCTCTCGACTCAGGAAACTCCTCGGCAAAAAGGGTCGAGAACGGCACTCCGAGAAAGTTGACGTCCTCCCTCATTAGCTTGGGTGCCATGAACCAGCTTGAGTCGTAGATCAGGTAGCCGCCAGACCTTACGGAGTCGATGTCCGTCTGGTATGTTTGGGTGTTCATAGCGACCACGATGTCGAAGCTGTTGGCGCGGGAGGTGAACCCTGACCCATTGACACGTATCTCATACCATGTTGGAAGGCCCTGAATGTTCGAAGGGAAGAGGTTCTTTCCAGATACGGGTACGCCCATTCGGAAAATTGCCTTGAGGATCAGGTTGTTTGCACTCGCCGAGCCGGTTCCGTTTACGGTCGCAAATCGGATGGCGAAATCATTAACTTTTCCTGGAGGCGTGTGCGATCCGTTGCTGGATATTTTTGGATTTTTCTCCGGGCTCAGGCCCGTCTGGTCTATTTGTTGAGTCATCACTTGCCTTTATTGTTTGAAGTTCCGGCGTAGCTCAGCTGCAGGACGAACTTCTCCATGTTCCATGCGGCAGTTGGACAGCGCTCGGCGCACAGGCCGCAGTGAACGCATATGTTTTCATCTTTAATCATGATTCGTCCGGTCTGAGCCAATTTTGACGAGACGTACAACGGCTCGCTCAAATTTTCCGAAGAAGCGGTCAGATTTCGCCGAAGATCGAGTTCCTCTTCTAGGTCTTCCGTTATGGTGAGGCATTGCACTGGGCATATGTCGATGCATGCATCGCACTCGATGCAGAGCTGGGTCTTGAATACAGGCTGGACGTCGCAGTTGAGGCATCGCTCCACCTCCCTGGCAGTCTGCTCGGCGTCGAAGCCCAGTTCTACCTCAAGATTGAGCGCTTCGAAGCGCTTGGAGAGCTCGATGTGACTCATTTGCTGCCGTGGCGACGGGTTGTAATCATTGTGGTAGCTCCACTCTGTCAGACCCATCTTTTGGCTGATAAGGTTCATACCGGCGGGAGGTCTCTCGCCGACCGGGATGCCCTGACAGTGATTGTCTATGGAGATTGCTGCTTCGTGACCGTGTGCCACTGCCCAGATGATGTTCTTCGGACCGAAAGCAGCATCGCCTCCGAAGAACACGCCTGGCATCGTGGATTGCATAGTTACCTTATCCACTACCGGCATGTCCCACTTGCCGAACTCGATGCCGGCATCCCTTTCGATCCAAGTAAAGGCATTTTCCTGGCCTATTGCGAGGATGACGTCATCGCACGGAACTATGACAGTGTCTACAACCTCGGACCGAGTGGCGTCCTCGTTCCATTTGACTACCTCGAATTCCATGCCCACAAGACGTCCCTCTTCGA
>DAHVOF010000075.1 GCA_027318945.1 Actinomycetota bacterium
GTTGCGTGGACTTCTCGACGGAAAAATGGGCGCATCGCGATCGGTCTCGTCGATGCTATGGGGATGAGACATAATTTTTCTGGAAGCGATTTTGGCTATCCCCCTGATTCGGTTGGTCGGATTTCCATAAAGGCACCATTCGACCCACATTCCGATGATTTTACCGAGTATTTAGCCCGATCCCTGAAGGAGTTTCAATCGCCGGAACTCGCGCTTTCTGAGCCCTTGATGGCGTCTGCCCCGTCTAGGGCCTCCCTTCGTGAGGTAACGCTGAAGCGAAGGGAACGCGAGCTATTGACGCAACAGCTTTTGACATGTCCGGATTTTCACGATCATGTATTAGCCCAGAAACAGTTAGACAGATTGAATGAGCAGATATTTCGCATCAAGACGAAGATAAAGTCAAGTTCGGAGTCACTTGCGCGGCAGTTTGATAGAGTGCTCGCAATTCTTGCCGGTCGAGGGATGCTTGAAGGATGGAAACTGACGGCTACGGGTAGGGATCTCGCGCGGCTATATCACGAAAGTGATTTGCTGGTGATTCTGGCTTTGGAAAGCGAATTGTTCGAGGAGCTCTCTGTGCCGGAATTCGCGGCGTTGCTGTCAGTATTCACCTACGAATCGCGGGGCCCTTCCCGCTATGCTCCCGCATTCCCGAACCAGAAGCTTGCCAGGCGATATTCGAGGATGGTCCAGTTGTGGGGAGATCTTGTAGCGGAGGAGTCGGCCATGAGCATTCCGTTGACCAGAGAGACGGATCCAGGTTTTATGGAGATGGCATTTCGTTGGGCAGAGGGCAAAGAGCTCTCGCAGGTTATGGCGGTCAACGTAATGTCGGCAGGGGATTTTGTTCGCAATGTTAAGCAAGTGATCGATCTGGCACGTCAATTTGCATCGTTGGAGCTCAGCCCTGAGACTGTTGCCGCGGCCGGAAAAGTAGTGGACGCGACTCTGAGAGGCGTTGTCTTGGCTTCCTCTGTGGTTGGAATAGACCTTGAATCAGAATCGGATTACGAGATGGATTCGGAGCTATAACTGCGCTGCTTCTTTTCTGACGGGCTTGCCTAGACCCGAACTCTTGAAGATATTTAGATAATTTGCAGCCAACCGGCTAGTGTACGCGCAAGTTGGCCTATGATTTGGGGCGTTATGTGGAAATATACCGCGGAACACTTTACAGACGAAGAAAGCCTTGTACTTTCAAGATATTTTACGAACCTGGATAAGCCTGTTTTTGCACTGGTCAATCTTCCGGAAGTTGTGAAAGGCGCGCTGTTCGCCCGGTACAGCAGATCGGCAAAATCACTTCGTAGGCTATTTCTCGATGAGTTTTACAACACAGGGGATCCGGGAGCAGTTTTGGGGGTTGCTGGAGTAACCCGCGCGGAGGCTCTATATGAAAGGATGCTTGCAGAATATGGAGATGACTCGGTTGCCCAGTTGGGCGGGGTGCACCTTGCGTGTGAGCAGGCGTCGAATATTTTGACAAAAGTGCTGGAGCGTGGGCGCTTGATGGCGTATCTGGAGCAGTCCACGAGATATGTTCCCTATGACAGGCCGATGCCTGACGGCTCGTACCGCTATTACGTTCCGGACGAGGTTACCTCCTCCGGGATGGGCGACATGTTTCGCAAGCACATGAACAGTCTTTTTGCAGCATACAGTCACGTAGTCGAGGCGGTCGAGACACGGCTTTTTGCTAGTGTTCCGAAAGATGATGGTGATTCGGACTTTGTGTATCGTTCTTCAATACGCTCATTAGCGTTGGATACCGCTAGGGGAATCCTGCCAGCATGCGTCCTTTCAAATGTGGGAATCTATGGTTCTGCCCAGGCCTTCGAGGCGCTTGTGCTCAGAATGAGGGCGTCTGAGCTTGCGGAGGTCCGGACTTACGCCGAAATGATTAAAGCTGAGCTTGATAAGGTAATTCCGGCTTTTCTAATCAGATTGGATCGGTCTGATCGAGGTGGAATATGGGTGGAATATCTGGAAGAGCGCAGGAAGCCGGCTGGAGGGGTGCATGTACCAGATTCTTCTGGCAGTGGCGAAGGCGACGACGTTTCCGTGAGGCTTCTGCGCTTCGATGAAGATGGCGAGAGGCGGATTGCCGCCGGGATCATTTTTGCACAGTCAGGTTGCTCGATGAGCATCGCACAAGAGATGGCAGACTCGCTCACTAATAACGATCTTTATCGGCTTATTTCGGAATATGCGGGTAAAAGGCGGAATAGGCGTCATAAGCCGGGCCGAGCCTTTGAGGAGACCAGCTATCTTTTTGAGATCGAATGTGATTACGGAGCGTTCCGGGATTTGCAGCGTCACAGAATGCTCAGCATCGAGTGGCAGCTGCTGGGCACGTCGCTGGGATACGCAGTCCCGGACCTTATTCATGATTTCGAATTGGAAGAGCAGTATAAGGCGGTCATGGAGAGGTCAAAGGAAGTCTATGAGATGCTTGCGAAGGTGTGCAGCCGGGCCGTGAGTGCTTACGCTGTGCCGATGGCATACCGCATCAGATTCACAATGAGCCTCAATGCGAGAGAGGCTTTTCACCTGATAGAGCTGCGATCATTGCCTCAAGGGCATAGCTCTTATCGAAAGGTAGCACAGGCGATGTATCGAAGCATCGAGACGGTTGCGCGCCATAAATGCGTTGCCGCCGCGATGAAATTTGTCGATTTGGGAGACTACCGGCTCGGAAGACTTACCTCTCTTCGTGAAGAGGAAAGGAAGAATCAGAAAATTTCTAAGTAAGCTTCGGAAATTTTCTTCCAATTGCGGAAATACTTTCGGACGGCTTTTGTGTTTGTTAAGTGAACTTAGGCAGAATCGCAGTGAGAGTCGCTACGAGCGGGCATTACCCGGCGCCAAAGTACAAATTTTAGGATCGACATGGCAGACGATTTTGATGACAATTTTGAGGGCGAAGAGGAATCTTTTGAGGAGGACTCCTTCGAGGAAGATTCGTTCGAAGCTGAACTTAATGACGAGGACGCTGAGGATGGTGGGCTGGAGTTTGAGGAGTTCCCCGGTGAAGAATTTGTAGAAGATCTCGAGGAAGACTTCGACGACGAGGACATACTGGCTGGCGATCTCGAGGATCACGACGAGATTGACGAAATGCTTGAAACGGGTACCGTCAGCGAGCCCAAGGCTGTGTCAGTTCGTGGAGAAGAGGACGACGAGGACGACGAAGAGGACGAGGAAGAAGACGATATCGAGGCAAGTCTGGATGACATCCTGAAAGAGAGGCTTGTAGTTCTCGACGAAGAGGAGGACGAGGAAGAGGACTACGAGGATTCGGACTATCGAAGCGACATCGCTATGAGGGTGTTGCCCAAGCAGCCCGATGAGTTTGTATGCCAGAGTTGCTTTCTAGTAAAGAATCGAAGCCAGCTCGCAGACAAGGAAAAGATGTTCTGCAGGGACTGCGTATAGTGCAAAGAGGTGGAAAACCGGTGACAAAATCGACGCTTGCGGATTTGGTTGAGACTGGACTCTTTGGGATTGTCGGCGCTGTTGCAGAGTTGCAGGAATCCTTCCCAAGGCTGGTGGAGAGGGGTAGGTCCTCGCTGGAGCCGAAACTCAACGTTGCAAAGCTTGTAGGACAATTTGCTGTTACTCGATTTGAGAACGAGCTGCATAAGAGAACCGATTTCGGTGTGGGTCAGATTTTCGATTTCGTCTCACTAATGTTTGGAAATGGCGAGGGGCGCAAAGTTGACTCTTCAGAGGCTCAAACTGGCCCTGTCAGCGATTCCAAGGTCGAATCAGTCACCGACCAGAAGCGGAATGGGTTCACGGTACGTGAAGTTTCTGACGCTTCTCTGCTACCCATTCCGGGATATGGAACGCTGTCCGCCCAGCAAATCATCGCTCGTCTTGATTCTCTCAGTCATGTGGAGCTAGATCAGGTGGAACAGTACGAGTCGAGCCACCGCAATCGGGCGAGCATCATGCGAAGCATTGCTGCAAAGCGGGAGTAACTTGAGCGAGCATGATCTTGTCATCGAGCTTAAGCCTCTCTCGGATGATCAGTCAGCAGATTTAGAGGAGTTTCTTGCGGAGATCAGCGGAGAACTCGCTCTACGTCGTGGGGGGGCGCAGCTTTTAGGCGAGCTGGGTAGGCCGGAGAAGCTGGTCGCAAAGATTTTCGATCAGAGCGAGGATGCCTTCAGGCTCACTGCAACGTTAAACTCTGCCCTTTCGGGCATTATTTGGGCCAAAATCATCACAAACGCGTTTGGCGATCGGATCTGCTACGTGCCAGTCTTTGCTGTCGTAAAGGATGCAAGGCGGTGCGGAGTTGGAGCCTTGCTATTCGAAGCACTAGAAAAGTGGGTCGGTTCGCGGAATGTCAGTGCTATCGAATTCACGACTCTGCCTGGAGACAGGCACACCAAGAATTTTTGTGAATCGAATGGTCTAGTGGCACGTTCGTTGAAAATGCATAAAGCGGTTGGTGCTAGCGCAACCGACCCATGACGGCATTGCCGGGTAATTGATCGCCGAGTCGCGTGGGGGAATCTCACGCTCCGGCGGCTCGGCGCAACGGATTAGTGCTGCAAATATTTCTCGTTTTGGCTCTAGCCAAGCTTGTCGCTAGTCCTGGGTTTCAATCGTTTGCGAGTCCACTTTTTCAATTTGAGAGTCTCCAGTTGCGGTCGAATCGGGCAGATTGGACTCAGCAGCCGGCAGCTCCGAGGGAGCTTCTTTACCCTGGGATTGTTCCGCCAAAGCCGGTAAAGCAATCTTTTTCCTTGGCCGCGGAGGCGGGGGTATTGCGATTCCGAGCAGTTGGGCGAGCGCGGGGATCTTTCCGGAGCTTTCCTTGGCCAGCTCCACGAGCGCAATTGGGGCGTTCTTTGGGAGGCCTCTCGGGACCACTTGTCTTCTAATTGGAGACTGCGACAAGGCGTCAAGCAAGGCTGACCATCGGTCTGGCGGGGTGTCTGGCCCGAGCATTTCGTTTGTCGCCTCGGTCAGTTGCTCCAATACTTCAGCCGGAAGTTTTGCTATTGGCTCAGGTGGTCTCGATGAGAGTCGAACTGCACGGATGATTCTTTTTGCTTCGAGATTATCTCGAATGTCCGTGAGCCAGGCAGAATGCAAAGTGAGAGCTCTCTGCTCGGTAAGCTCCTTGAGACTTTCGAGCATCGTTCTCGTGGTTTCGTCATGCCTAATGAGATCGGCTGCACTAATGACAGATCTGAGATCTCTGAGTGAGGCCTCCGCAGCAATTTCAATCGCGACCTCGGCCCTGTCTTTCCAAGTAGCAAGTTTGAGAATCGGTAGCATGGGTTCGGCGATGGCTAGAACGGTAGCTTCGGGCATGGTGGGCTTGCCTTCGGCAATCGCTTTTTCGTTTTGGCTTGCCAATGCCTGCCGTACAGCTGGAAGGCCACCCTTGAGCAGCTGTTCTGCTATGGGTAGGTGTTCCTGAGCGATCTCTTGAAGCACCTGGGATCGGTTTGTGTTTCTGGGTGCAAGTTTCTTAAATTTTGCCGCAGGTGCTTTTGGAGCTTGGGCTGGCTGACTTGGTTTGTCTGGGCGGCGCTGTCTGGGCTTTTGATCTGCTATGGCAGTCCGCGATGTCGTTCTTTTGGGTCCATTGGGTTCGCCCACATCCTTGCGCCGCGATCTTGCGGGATCTGTTTCCGCCGACCGGACCGAGGGTTGCCTGCGGGTATTTTTTGGTGAGCGCTTGTCATTGCCATCTGCTCTGTCGCGATCTCTGCCGGTTACTGTGCGTGTTACGTAGGAGACAGGTTCCTTGCTGGAGAGGCGGATGACGTTAGACTGCGCCTCTCTGGCCTTTGGGGGGTACACAGACTCTACATAAATGCCGTCGATTTCGAACACGACCTCTGCGCGAACGACATCTCCAATCTTCGCACCGTCGTAGAGTATTGAACCGTCAAGCGTGCCCCTTGGCTCCTTGGCTCCTGCGGCTCTCCAAGTCCAGAGTCCATCCGGTTTTTGACTAGTCAATTCAACTTCTATACGCGAAGACATCTACTCTCCATGCCGTAGTAAGGATGTTCTCGTCTTTGCCAAGTAGCCAACAATGCTGGTGGATACTTGAGAACAAAGCACCGGTCTCTGTGTTGACCCATCAATCCTAGTTATCAGTAAGGCTTAAGTTTAAATTCGTTTAAACCAGACTTAGTCAACATAGACGGTAAAAGTGTGTTTCTGTGTTGTTGCGCGACAGTTCGAAAAGATTTCAAGGAAACAAGAAACTAGTGAGCATGCAGGGTGCGGCGGGTCCTACTATTTTTCCATGAACAGCACAGTGTTGGTGGGTGGCCACGTTTCCGTGGCTGGCGGTGTAATGAGCGCGTTTGAGAACGCTAAGGCAATTGGAGCGAATTTTTTTCAAATTTTTACTGGTAGTCCGCGAATATGGCGTGGATCTGAGACGACGGACGCGATCGCTGAGAAGTTCAGAGCCGAGCTTTTTACGGGACAAAGTGGAGTGAAAGGCTTTGTGACTCATGCCTCGTACCTGATCAACCTGGCTACTTCTGATTCAGAGCTTCTCGAGAAGTCGGTTTCTTTGCTATCCGATAACGTGAAGTCAGCATCAAAGCTTGGTGCGGCTGGTATCGTGCTGCATGTCGGCAGCCATAAAGGTGCTGGGCTTGACGCTACTTTAGGCACGATAGGCGAGTCTTTGGCGAAAGTAATGAGCGTGTGCGATGGTCCGATCCGAATACTGCTTGAGAATACCGCTGGGGCCGGAGGAAGTGTTGGCAAGAGCTTTGAGGAATTGGCTCGAGTTATAGAGGTGATCAAGGGAGATGCCAGGGTGGGGGTCTGTATCGACACGCAGCATCTCTTTGCGTCGGGCATGACCTATGCGACGATGGCGGACGCGGACACAGTTGTGGACCGATTTATAAAAGTATTGGGTCTGGAGCGCCTGGGCTGCGTTCACCTCAATGATTCTAAGGCAGGGCCGGGATCGCTCAGGGACCGTCATGAAAATCTCGGCGAAGGTTTGATCGGGTCCGAAGCGTTGGGCAATATCATTTCTCATCCGAAGTTAACCGGCGTACCC
>DAHVOF010000099.1 GCA_027318945.1 Actinomycetota bacterium
TAGGCCTGATCGTGGACGCCTCGGCCTTCGAGGACCTCCGCCATCGCATCGTAGACCCCGGGCAATTGCTCGTCATAGTATTTTTTTGCAAAATCGCGGCCCTCCGTCACCGACCCGTCGACGCATTTGCGACCGTCAGCGAGCACTGTATCGGGATCGGCAGGCTGCTCAAAAAATCTGTCACTCGAAGCGTAGCAGTAGTCATAGCCAAAAGATTTCGTATCCGAAGCTGCTGCTCTCTCGTACGCATCCGCCGCGCCGGCCTTGTTCCCCGCACTTTGCAAACGGTCTCCCTCAGCATCCCACTCATAAGCAGCTGGATGATATTTATCGGCGTATCGTCTGAACCAGGTCTCCGCTTGGTCTGGATGGTCTGCGTTCGCAGTCTCTGCAATCAACGCACGGTATGCGGCAAGCGCAAGATCAATCCCACAGACAGACGGGGCCGCATTTGCGTCGAGCGCATGCAAGGCCACGGCGGCCTGGGTGTCGTTCGCATCTTGTTTGATGCCGCCCATAACATAACTCGCAACCAGGAAGGAGTTCCCCTTGCCCGCCTTCTCTAAGCCGGCGGCGGCTCGACCGGCTTCGGCGCTGAACGATTTGTGGGCCGCTTGCGCCTCCTCCTTTACGTCAGCATCTTTGTCAAAAATGGCAGCTCTGAAATCTTCGTCCTGGGCTCGGTCAAACAGAACGTAAGCGAGTAAAGCGCGGGAATCGGGGGACGGATCTATCGCCACGAGCCTACGAGCCGCTGCAATCCCATGGTCGCTCGCGTCGTAGAATTTGGTCCCGAAACATGCAACCTGCCGCAAAATGGCGGGCTGCGTGCAGCCTTGGGCAATGTCCCCCTCGGATTGAAGTATCTGCTGCTCGTGTTGCTGATAGGGGGAGCCGGAATCGTCGGAGTAGTCTTCTTGGCTCCATTGAGCATAGAGTACAATGAGCTGTTTCATCTGCTGCTCACAGTCGCCTGGCGATTCCGGAACCTCCGCAGTCTTGCGTTCCATCAGCGCACGAACATATTTGGAGGGAACCGCGAAGTTAAGGTTCTGGCCGTCCTCCATCATTCCGACGGCAACACCGATGACTTCGCCGCCCACATTCAGTACGGGTCCGCCCGACGAACCGTGAGAGATCGGACTTGTAATCTGGAGCAATTCGCGGTCATCCGTGGTTCGTATCCCAGAAATGATGCCTTGACTGATGGTGTTTTCAAGCCCCTCGGGATTTCCAATCGCAAATTCCCGGTCCCCGGGGGACGGAATACCAACTGCTAGCGCGAGGGGCTTCGAAACGAGATCCGACGCGACGGACATGATTGCAAGGTCATTTTTCTGGTCAATTCGGAGCACAGTCAGAGGAATCCGGGCCGGACCGACTGCGAGAACCGGGGTTCCCGAGTTCACGACGTGAGCATTTGTAACCAGCAGGTGCGGTCCGACCAGGAATGCGCTCCCGAGGGCCGCAGGCGATCCGCTCGAATCATTCAGGTAAACCAAAAAAACCGAGTCCTTCGCTGATACATATATCTTCCTGGCAGTAGTGTCCTCTTGGGCGAGCGACCAACCCCCGGCCACAGCGGCGGCTATCGCTAAAGCTGCCATGAGTCGGGAAATGCGCCGAGACCTGCGAACATAAATTTCCTTGCGCGAGCTTGGGGTCATAGGCCCTCCGGTGCCGTTCGTTCGCTGAGCCCAGCGTTCGCGGCCAAGTCGAAAATTATTGAAATCTTACACCCGATCAATAGCTTCCACTTAAGGGAGCTGGTAAGGAACAACCCCTCGCTAAGCCGCCGACGGGGTGATTTGGACGTCGAGGCCGAGTGATTGCGGACGGTCGACGAGCCGCACGGTGTGCCACGCCCTGTCGCGGTTATCGAAATGATTTGGGCCGAGGTCCCGGGACAGGGCTAGATGATTGAGCATGCGGTAATCGGCGGTGAGTCCGGAAGCAGCTACGGCGCCGAAGGCTTTTTCCCGAAGATGGGCATCGATTCCACCGCCTCGGTCAGTAGTCTGCGATGTTACAGAGATGTCGAACAGACGAACCCCATTCTGGCTTGCCTCCGGCCCCAAGAACGCGCTCACCACCAACGGAAATTGGGCTCTGGGCAGGCAAGCATCAGCGGGGCTGATTTTGCTAGATTTCGTGGGGGTGGCTTTTCGCTTAGCGGGATGGCTGCCTGAGCACGGCTGCCCCACAAGCTGTGGTTTGCCTTGGTTCTGCCAGATCGGGAAGGCCGAAACCGCTTTGACTCTGTGATGACCGCATTTCCCAGCAGCCGATAGAAGAGCAGCGAACGCTATTCGGGCCGTGAAGCAACGCTACGGTTGCCGAAAGGCGGTGTCAATACGCTATTTTGGGTAATAACATACTTGACAAATCAACTCTAAATCGGTAGAGTAGGGTCATGGACATCAAGGGTATGACCTTACAGCAAGCAATTGTTCACTTTAGCGATCCTGATAACTGCGTAGCCTACATGGTAGAGCAGCGTTGGCCCGATGGCGTGGTCGTGTGCCCGACCTGCGGACGTAAGGACGTGTCATGGCTGGCAAACCAGCGCAAATGGCAGTGCAAGTCTAAGCACACCAAGCGCCAGTTCTCAGCCAAGACTGGCACCATATTCGAGGATTCTCCCCTCAGCTTAGATAAGTGGATTCTCGCCACTTGGATGCTCTCCAACTGCAAGAACGGGGTGAGCAGCTATGAGATCGCCCGTAGCATCGGCGTAACCCAGAAGAGCGCTTGGTTCATGCTTCAGCGCATCCGCCTCGCCATGAAAGAAGACGCTAGCGACCTGCTGGGTGGCCCTGAAGGTGGAGCAGTTGAGGTTGATGAGTCCTACATAGGCGGCAAGACCAAGAACATGCATTACAGCCGCAAGATGAGAATCCAGAAAGAGCTTTCGCAGATTCCCGCATGGAAGAACACCACCCGCTACGCTGGCAAGACTCCAGTGATGGGCATGTTCGACCGCGACTCGCGCCAAGTACGTGCGAAGGCGGTTCCCAACACCAAGCGCGAGACCTTACAGGCTGAGATTCTGAATGGGATCATCTTCGGATCGCGCATCTACACCGATCAGGCCGTAGCCTATGACACCCTCAAAGCGAACTACGTCCATGAGACCGTGAACCACGCTGATGAGTATGTACGCGGGCAAGTTCATACCAACTGCCTAGAGAACTTCTGGAGTTTGATGAAGCGGAATCTGTCGGGAACTTACGTGGCCGTCGAGCCGTTCCACTTGGATCGCTACCTTGATGAGCAGATGTTCCGCTTCAACAATCGCCAGAATAAGACCGATGAACAGCGCTTCAAGAAAGTTTTATCGCAGGTCGCGGGAAAGCGGCTGACCTATGCTGAGGTCACTGGCAAGGTGGGAGAAACGAAGTTCTAGATGGAGGCAAGGAAGAGGAAGGCGCAAAATGGCTTATTTCAAAGTGAAGTTCACCTACAAATGCCCAGACGGACACGCGAACTCCATCGTGAAATACTTTAGGGCAAACTCAATGGAACTAGCTGAGGAGAGGTTTCCCCACATGCTCCCTTGTCAATTTTGCTTACCGCGAACAATCCTCGAATCACCTATGGATGTGGAGTTCGATTGCTCAGAAGTTTCTGAACTGGACTTTAGAGAATCAGGGGGTTCGTTAGAGCCAGAAGTTTCTTGAGCTCCAATGGTTCCTTTCGCCGTGTAGGTTCCGCGCTTGAATTGCATACAGGCACACTCCGTGAGATGATCTGGGTGTGCGCTAGACCAGAACCCCGCTTGCAGGCGGGGTTTTACTTTTTGCGAGCTTGCTTAGCTTTCTTCTCCGCTTCTAATCGACGCTGTAATTCTGTCTTAGACACTAACAGAATCTTCTTCATAGCTGCGTCTAGTCGCTCTTTGTCTGTCATTCAAACACCCACGAATTGATTCCTCTTGACGCTGGTTCAAGTTGAACATCGATCACCAGAAACGCGTCGGTTGGATGTATCTCTTGCCTGCCTGGAAGAAGCAGAAGATTGTCCGTAACGATAGAAACCTCTGAGATTAGGGAGTCATCTTCCAGTAAAACAAACAAGGTGTTTTGATCGAGAACCTGTTCCGTATCTTTCGGAACACGGAATGCGTCAAATAACGTCTTCAGCCGGTTATCCAAGTCTCCGCCTTGTAGGATGTAGTTCTTCTCCTCTGGCCTCAAAAAAAGAATGTCCACTTTGCAGCGAACACATATCTCCGATGTGACGAGTGGGATAAAGCGCGCTTGTTTTCTAACCCATATTTCAGACAGGGAATCCAAGCCAGCTTGATATCCTTGCTCCTGTGCCTTTTCTGGGGAGCCACCAATCGTCCGGCCTGTAGAATTTAGAGAGTAGAAACCTCGCTGCGTAGCATAGCGGCGTAGATGTTGCTTGGTTTCCCAAAGCCGTTGTAGTTGCGTGCTGAGAGATTTCCTGATCTCGTGCTTGTGTGAACCGCGAGTATCAACCCTAGAGGCACCCAAAAGCTGCCCGGAATAGATGAGACGAAATCGCACGCTGTCCTTTCCTATCGGTTCCCGGTTCCCCACAATCACAATTCGCTCTTCATGGAGTTCTTGAGGAGCAACGGGGTTAGTATGCTCTTTTAACAAAATTTAACTCCAATCCACTTGATTTGTCAAGTATGTTATTACCCTATTTTGACATCTTTTTGCGGCAGCGAATGAGCAGATCCGCGCACACTCTCCGGCAAGCAGCCAACCGGGGGCCTCGCAGGATCAGATCTCAAAGCACCCATCCGCAAGGAGATGGCCTCGAGCCCGCTCCAGCCTGCCCCGGTGCCTGTAGCATGGCAAAAGTACGCCCATGGCTCCCGCTCCGCTCTGGTATTG
>DAHVOF010000114.1 GCA_027318945.1 Actinomycetota bacterium
GCACATGAATACCCATTTGAACCGGGCGTTGATGTTGTTTCAGGTGTCAATAGTTGAGGGCATTCTCACGGCTTTTGCCATCTAAAGTTCGTTGATCGGGGCGCCTTGGCAGAGTCGGTTAGTTTCGTCCCCTTGGTGTTGAGAACGCCTGGGGGGCGTGGCAACCCCCACCTCAGGCGGCGATAAACGAATAATAGTGGAGGTGGCGGGAATTGAACCCGCGTCCTTCAGCTTCTCAGCAGGGCTTCTCCGAGCGCAGATAGAGAAAAATTGTCGGCCCGCTATGGTCTCCATCGGCCATTTGTAGGCTTATCCCAAAAAATTGTCCAAGAACCGCTCTTGGGATGCACGATTCAAGCAAGTCCCTCATTTCGTCGCTCACATCCGTTCCGTGGGACCGAGAACGGCTGAACGTTGCTAGCTAATTAAGCAGCAAGGGCGAGTTGTGACTCGTCGTTTATTTTATGTTTCCGGCTCTTTCACGTGGTTCCGGAGACCACGGCTCGCTTCACCTGCGTCGACTACCAAAGTCGAAGCCTGTCACCCCCGTTGAGTGGTTCAGGTATTCAATTGTACACCGGTTTCGGCTGCGCCCTATCTTCTTCGGGCGCTGGCAAGTTCCCTGGCCACGTCTCGATGCACGTCGCGCTGGGCAATGGCATTGCGCTTGTCGTACTGTTTTCGCCCTTTTGCAAGAGCGATCTCCAGCTTAGCCCTGCCATTTTTGAGGTAGATGGAAAGGGGGACAATTGTCAAAGACTGGAGTTTAGTGCGGACAGCTAGCTCATCGATCTCATCTTTGTGCAAGAGGAGCTTTTTAACCCTGTCTGGATCATGCATGCCGAAGCCATGGGCGAAGTCATAGGGCGGAATGTGAGCCTGATAAACCCATGCCTCGCCGTTATCGATTCTCACGAAGCTGTCACGCAGTTGGGCTTTGCCGAGACGTACGGACTTTATCTCAGATCCTTTCAATTCGATGCCGGCTTCGAAGGTCTGCATTATTTCGTAGTCGAACCGCGCTTTACGATTCTGGGATACGACCTTTATTCCTGTTGAAGGAGATTGCTTAGCTGCTTTGAGTTTTTTGGCTACCATTTGACTTCCACCGAGCTAACCTGCCAAGGGTGCTTACTATTTCGCAAATCTACCTTGATAAGATGATGGCTCATGCAATACGCGAGTATCCACTTGAAGCATGCGGCTTGATTTCTGGGGAGCAAGATATTGTGAGCGGCTTCTACCCTACAAGAAATGACGCTGCTTCAGCCCGAATCTATACGGTTAATCCACTCGACTACCTTAAAGCCGATAGGGATGCAGAAGCCAAGGGCGCCGCAATAATCGGGGTTATGCACTCTCATACCCATTCGGATGCGTATCCGTCTTCAACTGACGTTGCTCAGGCTCCTGACCCGAGTTGGCATTATATTCTGGTGTCGCTCAAGCACAAAGATCCCATATTGCGATCATTTAGTATCGTTGATGGGAAGATAGTTGAGGAATCGGTTGTTAGGCTTAATTACTAAAATAATAATCGTTTAAGTCAACTTTCTGGAGGAGCCGTGGCAATAGAAGTTCGCCTACCAACCGTGCTTCGTGCTGCAGCAAGCGGCCAGGCTAATGTCTTTGCTGAGGGTGAGACCATTGGCGAGATACTGAAATCTCTCATGGACAGCTACCCGGGTCTTGGAAGTCAGGTGCTTTCTCCTGATGGATCCTTGCACCGATTTGTAAACGTTTATCTCAATGATGATGATGTCAGGTACCTTGACAAGCTCGATACGAAGGTAGCTGAGGGAGACGTGGTGTCAATACTTCCGGCTGTTGCGGGTGGTTCGCTTTAACCTTTTCTTGAACGGTTGCATGCATAAGGTTTAGTTTTGGAAAGAATTTTTTATGGCTGTGTACTCTAGCATTTTGGATGTAATTGGAAAGACCCCGATAGTGGATGTAAGCCAACTCAGTCCTAATCCCAGGGTGAGAATACTGGCAAAGCTAGAGGGTCAAAATCCGGGCGGTTCAGTCAAGGATCGGATCGCTCTCGCGATGATTGAAGACGCGGAGAAGTCCGGACTTCTTCAGCCGGGGCAGACCTTATTGGAACCTTCATCCGGCAATACCGGCATAGGCCTAGCGATGGTTTGCAAGGTCAAGGGATATGCTCTTAAGATCGTTCTGCCATCCAACGTGTCGGTGGAACGCAAGCAGTTGCTGCAGGTCTGGGGAGCGGAGATAATCGAATCCCCCGGTTCCGAGGGATCGAATGGAGCGGTCAAGATGGCCCGTTCCATGGCCGAAGAGCATCCCGAGTGGGTTTTCCTTTACCAGTATGCTAATCCAGCAAATCCGCGCGCTCATTATGAGACTACTGGTCCGGAAATATGGCACGATGTTCCAGAGGTAACGCATTTCATAGCCGGGTTAGGGACTTCGGGTACCTTGATGGGAATTGGCCGCTATCTCAAGGACAAGAACCCAAAAGTTCAGGTTTGGGCAATAGAACCTCCTTCGGGTGAGTTGGTCGACGGTCTGCGAAATCTCGATGACGGGTACATTCCCCCAATTTTCATTGATAATGACGGAGAGCACTTGCTTGATCGAAAGATCGTAGTCGGCCCTAAGGAGTCGATCGAGTGGACGCGACGTATGACAGATGTGGGGCTGTTTGTTGGTATTTCATCGGGTGCCATAATGGCTGGGGCTGTCAAGTGTGCCAAGTCAATCGACGAAGGAACAATTGTTACGATCGTTTCTGATGGTGGTTGGAAGTATCTTTCTACCGGTGCCTGGACCGATGATATCGACCAAGTTGCTGAACGAGCCAAAAAGATCATTTACTTCTAGGTCGTTCCTGCAGCTTTAAGGAAAAGTTTCTATTCTTGTGCAAGCTGTCTGAGTCTGCGCATGCCTCGTGGATAGACTGGCGAGGTGGATCCTCGGCCAATAGGTATTTTTGATAGCGGATTTGGTGGCCTCACCATTGTGCGCGCTTTGGTCGATCTTGTTCCCAACGAGTCACTTGTTTACCTAGGTGATTCCGCCCGCTACCCTTATGGTCCTCGACGTCCTGAAGAGGTTGCGAAGTTTTCTCACCAGATCGCAGAGCATTTGATCGCCAAATATGACGTGAAGATGATCATCGTCGCGTGCAACACTGCGTCGTCGGTGGCACTGGACTCTCTCAAGGAGAGGTTTTCGCTGCCAATAGTTGGTGTGATAGGAGCGGGTGCCCGCTCTGCTGTGTCGGCATCGCAATCGAGGCGCGTCGGAGTTATCGGTACTGTCGGGACAATCGCGTCAGGTGCTTACCAGAGAGAGCTTGGCAATGTCGATCCGCCCATCGGGCTTACCTGCGCGGCATGTCCAGGCTTGGTGGAATTTGTTGAAGCGGGTGAGACGGACTCAGAGCAGGTGCGAGTATTGGCTTCAAGACTCCTTCATCCCATAACAACTGCCGAGGTTGATACACTTTTGTTGGGATGCACCCACTACCCTTTCTTGGCCAGGGTTATTCAAGATGTCGTCGGGAGAGATGTAGTGCTTATTTCTTCGGCCGAGGAGACTGCATTTGAGGTGAAGGAGCTCCTTTCGACTTCAGGTCTTTTCGCGTCAAATAGCCAGGTAGGTGAGTACATTTTTGTATCCTCGGGAGATCCCGAGAAGTTCAAGGAACTGGGTCACAGACTGCTTGGTCCGGAGCTTCAGGACGCTGAGCAAGTAATTTGGGAAGGAAATCTTGATGAGACGTGACGGCCGGCAGGCAGATGAAATTAGAGCTTGCAGTTTCGAGCGCGACTATACGGAAATGGCCCTTGGGTCCGTGCTTGTGAGTATGGGTCGCACGCGAGTGCTATGCACGGTGTCGCTAGACGAAAAGGTGCCGCCGTGGTTGCGAGGCACAGGAAAAGGTTGGATAACAGCTGAGTACTCGCTGCTCCCGGGCTCGTCTCAAGAGCGAGTCGCGAGAGAGGCTGTGAAAGGACGCCAGAGCGGCAGGACTCAGGAAATACAGCGGCTCATAGGCAGGTCGATAAGGGCTGTCGTGGACCTAAGCGCGCTTGGTGAGAAGCAGTTGATAGTGGACTGCGATGTTTTGCAAGCGGATGGGGGTACAAGAACAGCGTCCATCTGTGGAGCATACGTCGCCCTGGCTGATGCGGTATCACGGATGGAGCAGGCATTCCGGGTGGGGCCGAACCTATTATTGGCGTCCTGCGCGGCAGTGTCCGTGGGCATCGTAGATGGAAGCGCCTACCTCGATTTGGATTACTCCGAAGATGTGCGAGCTGAAGTGGACATGAATGTCGTGATGACGTCAGACGGGCATTTTGTCGAGGTGCAGGGAACTGCGGAGAACGCGCCGTACACCAAGGATCAGCTAGATGACATGCTCTCGCTAGCCGAACACGGGATTGCTGAGATACTCGAGATTCAGTCGTCGGCCCTCGGCACACTCGCTGCTCCTAGACCCGAGCTTTTCCGGAGCTGAGAATTGCGTCAAGTTGTAGTAGCAACCACCAATTCTGGCAAAGCCAGCGAGTTCGCGGAGATATTGGGGAGCGTAGCTACCGTTGTCATTCCAGGCGAGTTGCCGCTGGTGGCTGAAGGAGGAGCGAGTCTAGCCGACAACGCTTTCCTGAAGGCGCGAAGCGCTGCCGACTACCTCGGCTGCGATGCGGTTGCTGACGATTCTGGGCTTTTTGTCGCGGCGCTCGGCGGAGAGCCTGGCGTGCACTCCGCGAGATTCGCTGGGCCCGACTGCGACGATGCGTCAAACAGGGCAAAGTTGATTTCAAAACTTGGCGGAGTCTCGGATCGTTCAGCGTATTTCGAAACCGTATTATGTGTGTGTGCTCCGTCGAGAGAGATGGAAGATGCCGCGTTCTTCTATGGCAGGTGCGACGGATTCATAACCGATCGGGAGCGGGGGGATTTTGGGTTTGGTTATGACTCGATTTTCATGCCAGTAGACGGTGACGGGAGGACATTCGGGGAGATGACCGCTCGCGAAAAAGCGACGATGTCGCATCGTGCTCGCGCTATATCTCATCTGAGGTTATGGCTGGCTGAGGGGTCCCAATAACAACCTTTTGAAGTCTCAGGAACTCTTTAGCTTCTTTCTAGCTGATGCTAAAGGTGAGCGACTTAGATGTTCATCAAAGCTTCGGTGTTATTTGAAGGAGAAATTTATGGTGCGAAAGAGACTCCTGCTTGGCTCAGTCGGAATTGCGTCCGCTGCGGCGGTTGGGCTTGGAGCGTTCACCCTGACCTCCAGCGGCTCATCTCTCGCATCTAACTCGGTACCCACGTCAACTGTTGCGTCCACTTCGAATGCGACTTCGACACCTAACTCCACGGGAAGCAAGCCAAATCCTCGTCGCGGATTGAGGATCGGTAATTTCGGTCAAGCTGTCTACTCGGAAGTTGTCACCAAGCAGGTTAATGGAACATTCAAGACACTTATTTCAGTTGATGGAAGCCTAAAGTCCATATCGCCCACCTCGATTACTGTAACTCGGCCAGATACGGGTGCAACTATAACCGCCGCAATAACATCGACGACGAAATTTTTTAATACCACCGAGTCTGCCCTCGCTGCAGACCTTAGTTCAAACACTGCTGTTACTGTGAGGCTAGTTGAGACCTCTAGCAATGCCGTATCCGTGAGCGTACCCCCACCTCCGGGTACTTACCCTAAGCGAGGCGTGGGCCGTTTCGGAGGCGCTTTCCCACCTCGGCGCGGAACGCCCCTTAGTTCGTCAGCTAGCGCTTAGATAGGTCTCCCTTAGGGGAAAAAATCTCCCTGTAGGAGAAAGCGGAGAGAGCGCTTCTCGGGAAGGCCGAACCCGAGGAGCGTTTTCCCCGTTAAAATCGAGCCCGAGATGGCGAATTGTTACCGTATTACAGAGTGCGGACGGAGAGACTCGAACTCTCATGCCTTTCGGCGCTAGGACCTAAACCTAGTGCGTATGCCAATTTCGCCACGCCCGCGTGTCATCCTGCCCGAAGCAGGCCTACGAAGAAGAAGCCTACCTGGGTTGAGAGGTGGTGTTCACAACATTTTCTACCAGCTTTTTAGGCTAACTTCGTTAGCACTTTTCTGGAGTTAGTCGGCGCTCAAGACAGATGAGCAGTACTATTCGTTAATCTTCCCTCCCTTACTAAAGTGGTTGGCCGCGCAGATCGGTCAACTCCGCGTTTGCGCGTTTTGCGGTAAAGAGCATGATGGCTGCGGCAGCAATCGCCATTGCGGCGGCGTATCCGTAGGACCATGACGGGCCTATCTGATAGAGGAGTCCCATAATAATATTCCCTGCAAAGAGGCCTACACTCCTTGATGATGCGAGCGCTCCGAACCCACGTCCAGATCCGATCCCCTTGGACAATACTGCTACGAGTGAGGGTTCAAGCGTTTCGACAACCCCGAGGGCGAAGCCCAATATCGCCAGGCCGAGGAGAAATTCAGAAGTTCCGAGTTGGTAATGGACGTCTGCGATCATCACGATCGCACCCAAGGCGGAGCCAAAGTAACCGAACATGCCGAGATTTACGAACCGGTGTAGCATTGTCGCGCCGAGCTTCTGGGCTAGAAGGTATCCGGTTGCCGCAGAAAATCCTTGGAACACTAAAAACCCTATAACGCCAAAGGTATCGGACCCAGTTTTCTGCGCGACCGTTAGAACCGGGAAACCGATGCTATAGAAAGTGAAGCCAAATAGGGCTGTTGACAAGAATATCGCCTTCGCACTCGACAAGTGTCGTTGCGTCGGTTTTTCATAATCGCTGCCGCTATTCGCAGCTGATGTAAGCGGCACCCTTCCGGTTGAGGCTCTTGAAAGCATTAGCGTTGACACGCCCAATGGGATTGCCGTGAACAGGAACAAGAGCTTGAACGGAACACCTTGGTCCAGAGCAATCAAGACAAGCAGCGCCGCAGCAGCGGCTCCTCCAACATCTAGGGCGTGAAGGAATCCGAAAATCCTCACTCTAAATTCGTCGGCTGGGACCGCCTCGTTGAGCATAACTCTTCTCGAAGGGCTTCTGAGGTTTCTGGCCCACCATCCTCCGCATAATAGGCCGATGGTCCAGGCAGGGTTGCTCATCAAGGCGGAAAGTGACAGCAGAGGGATGAGGCAGTTCCCAAAGATAGCCATCTTGCGATGCCCGATCCGATCCCCAATTCTTGCCCCGATCATGGAGAAAATTGCGCCGCCTCCATAGCTCAGGGCCATTGCCAGCCCGTATTCCCAGGCCGGTCTGTGAAGTTCAATTACTAGGAAAAGGGGAAATGCTGCAAGGACAGATTGATAGCCAAGATCCGCAAAAAAAGCCGACAGCGATATTGACCATACATCTTGTGTTCGCCAGTTGCGAGGCGGATTGGAAGTAGCTTCGTATTCTTGGGGACTCATCGCTCCAGTGTATTTGCGAGACGCGATTAGTTGGCGGCAAGTTTTGCGTCGTTCATCCTAGGCTCATAGTTTCTTATAGTTCAGCTGCACGCTGTGGTTACGTCGCGGCCTGGTGCGGCTGTGTTCAAGAAGGTCCCTCGTACCGAGAGGATCTCGTTTGCTGCGTGCATCTTCGAACGGCGTGTATGGCGTTGTCGCAAATCGCTGAAATTCCATGTGAGCGGAAGTGTGACGTGTCGCCGGAGGCGTACCCGCAAAACCAGACCATCGACAACGGTAAGTTTTTCTGTATCCTGGTAGGGTATTTATATGTCAAAATCTCAGCTCAACTTTGGTCAGGAAGCAGCGATGCAGCTTCAAGCAGGTGACAGGAATGCCGACCTGTTTCAGCGGCTTCTCAAGGAGAGGATTGTCTTTCTGGGAACGCAGGTCGATCAAAACTCAGCCAACTCGATCTGCGCGCAGTTGCTCCTGCTTGAGGCGGAAGATCCAAACAAGGACATCGCGCTGTACATAAATTCCCCGGGAGGCTCCGTCACTGACGGTTTGGCAATTTACGACACCATGCAATATGTGAGCTGCGACGTCGCCACTATCTGCGTGGGAATGGCGGCTTCGATGGGCCAGTTTCTCCTATGCGCAGGAGCGCCTGGAAAGCGATATGCGCTGCCGCATTCAAGAATTCTCATGCATCAGCCGTCTGCGCAGGCACAGGGCCAAGCTGCCGATATCGCGATCCAGGCAGAACAGATCGGCTACCTCAAGCGGATGCTTGCTGAGCGTATCGCGATGCATACTGGACAGTCGCTCGAGACCATAATCGCTGACTCTGACAGGGATCGATGGTTCACCGCTGATGAAGCGAAGGAGTACGGCTTTATCGATCAGGTAATCTCGAGGTCATCGTCAGCGCACATCGAGACAAAGGGTTAGTTTAGGTCGAATGCAGGTCAGGCGGACTCGCCTATGATGTTGCTAAGATGATGACCTTTGTTGCACTTTGTGAAATCTAAGTTTTGCGGAAGGAAGAATATTGCTGGATCAGGCCGATAGCCTGCCTGACAAGAGGACAGTTGCTTCTCGCATCGAAGATCTTCCCATTCGGGTAGTCAGTCCAAAAATCAATATTCTCACGCGAATCCAGAACATTTGGGTGTTCAGGGAGCTTCTCGTGTCTATGGTGCGCAAGGAGTTGCGCATCAAATATAAGAACTCGATTCTGGGCTTTGTATGGTCTCTCTTAAACCCAGCTCTGTACCTCGTTATCTACTACATTGTGTTTCAGAAGATCCTCAAGAATCAGGTGCCTCTTTTTGCGATCTTCCTCCTTTGTGGTCTTCTCGTATGGAACTTCTTTTCCAACGCGTTGTCATCTGCAACCACAACCATAATAAATAACGCAGGGATCGTAAAAAAGGTTGCTTTTCCTCGCGAGATTCTTGCACTCGCTTCAGTCGGTGCAGCTTTCGTCTTCTTTCTCTTGCAGGCCTGCGTGCTTGTTCTGGCACTTCTGATATTTCAAGTGGTGCCTGCGGTCAATTATCTCTGGCTCATTCCGTTCTCCCTACTGGCGTTAGTGCTGTTTGCAAGTGCGCTTTCTGTGGCGCTGTCGGCGATCAACGTTTACCTTCGGGATACTCAGCATCTCCTTGAGCTCGTGCTTCTGGCATGGTTTTGGGCGACGCCGATCGTTTATCCGTTTCAGGAATTGGGAGTGCGCCTTTCGCAAAAGCATCTGTTATGGCTTTATTTCCTAAATCCTGTGACGGTCATCGTTCTTACGTTCCAGCGCGCATTGTATGCGATACTTGGTGATTCGCAGGTCCAGATCCTGCCTAACTATTCGCCTTTATGGTATGCACTGCAGCTCTTTATAGTCATAGTTGTGAGCATCGTATTGTTCGTAGGTGCCCTTGCGCTTTTCGGCCGCCTCGAGGGCAATTTCGCCGAGGAGCTATAGACTTGCCGGCTGCAATCGAGATCGACGACGTATCTAAGCACTTTCGGCTCTATCACGAAAAGTACACTTCTCTAAAAGAGCGGGTAATTCACCTCAACAAGATTCCCTACGAGGAGTTTTGGGCTTTGCGGAACATCAGTTTCGATGTTAATTGGGGTGAGACCGTGGGTCTCGTCGGTCATAACGGATCAGGCAAATCCACGCTGCTAAAGTGCATCGCCGCAATTCTTCAGCCCACCTCGGGAGAGATCAGGGTTAGAGGCAGGGTTGCCGCGATGCTGGAGCTTGGGGCGGGATTTCATCCGGAGCTTTCCGGTCGAGAGAACATCTATCTGAACGCTGCTCTTCTCGGGGTTGCCAAGAGGGACATAGATTTGAGATTCGATGACATCGTCGAGTTTTCTGAACTCGGGCCGTTCATCGACAACCAAGTGCGGTATTACTCTTCTGGAATGTACACGAGGCTTGGATTTGCGGTAGCGGTGAACGTGGATCCGGACATTCTTCTCGTTGACGAGGTACTTGCTGTCGGCGACGAAAACTTCCAAAGAAAGTGCTTCGACAAGGTGGAGGAGTTTCAGAGGGAAGGTCGCACAATCGTCTTCGTTTCGCATTCGCCCGAGATTGTCAGACGCGTCTGTGACAGAGCATATGTACTCGATCACGGCGCGATTGTCGGAGAAGGAACTGCTCCTGAAGCTATATCTATCCTTCGGGAGTACCAGGCGAAAGGCTCGGGGCTAGCTTCTATGATCGCCTCGATGCAACAAGGCGAAGGCGATTACGTAAACGTTGCGGAGGCCGTGTCGACTCCGGTCGATGGTCCGGAGGAGAGAGTCACTGTATCGCAGATCTCCGTGTCTTTCCCATCGAAACCGGGTGCCGGGCACCTTAGTCCCGGTGATGCCCTGACGGTCAAGGTTGGCTACAGCGCAACCAGGTACATACCAGGAGTAATTGTCGGCGTACAGTTGTTCGATCAAAAAGGCGACCTCGTCTTTGGGACGGACTCTGACCTGATGGGGCTGGAGCCTTTGGAAGTCGACCTTGAGGGAGAGCTAGAGTTCGCCTTCCCATCCGTGCCTTTGGCTGACGGCATTTTCTCTGTGGCTGTAGGGTTTACCTCGGCGAAGGACCAGCACATTTACGACTGGCAGAACCAGGATCTTGCGTTTAAGGTGATATCTGCGGGAAAGAGCAGTGGTTATGTAAAGCTAGACCCAATGCTGATCCAGAATGGTGAAGCGGTACCGGCTAAGTCCTGAGCACCTCATCGAAGAACTTGCCCATCTTTAGCACGATTGCTTCCCACATGTAATTGGATCGGAGGTAGCTTTTACCGTTGCTTCCTAGTCTCGAGCTCGTGCAACTGTCGGAAATTATCCTATTGACCTGCGCTTCGAACTCGGCAAAGTCCGAGAATGAGAGCCCTCCCCCAGAAGCCCTGGCATGGTCTCTGGTCACCTGGCATTGCGCATTGACAAGCACGGGTTTGCTGAGCGACCAGGCTTCAAACAGCACCAATGAAAATGATTCGAAAGCAGACGGATTTACAAGTGCTTTGCATTCGCTAAGGAGCGACCATTTCAACTCTTCGCTCACCGGCCCGAGGTTGACAATATCTGGAAAATCGATTGGCGGAGTCGTGACCGGTCCGGCAAACACTAGTTTAAGAGGACTCGGATTTCGTCTCTTGTATTCGGCAAATAGCTCCGAGAGCAGAGTGGCTCCTTTTAACTGGTCTACTCTGCCCAAGGTCAGGAGAAACGGCTGGGCCGCAAGTTGAGGAAGGTGGTCCGACAATCGGCGTATTCTTCCGCGGAATTCTTCTATTCCCAGTCCCGCTCGAAGGCGTGGCTTGTCTCCTACGTGCATGACTGAATCGACGAACTGCTCTTCAGCTTTTGATTGGAACATGAGTGCTCTCGCCGATCTGAACACTGCTTGGAAAATAGGAAGGTACGCAGGCTGCTCGTCGTGTGCAGCGGGTATAAGAATCGCGCGATTACCGACGGAGAAGATTCCACCGACGATGGGGTGGTATAGGTACGGGAAGAAAAGAACTGCGTCAGCCCTAGTTTGTGCAATTGCAGCGAGAAGGGATTGTGATACGGGTCCCTGCAATTCTATCCACCTGTCGCACTCGTCGTTAGTTGCAGACTTCGGGTATTTCAGGAGCTTGGATGAAAATTGCGAGAACTCTTTCGACCTACCGCTGTCAACCTTGCATCGCGTCACTTTGATTCCGTTGATGTCTTCAATGCCGACCGGAAAGTGATTCGACCACGTGTCGGTATCGAGAGCAGTCGTGGTTAGAACCTCTACGTGCAAGCCAAGTTTTCCAGCTAAATTTTCGGCCATCATCCTGGCGGCATGCTCAGCGCCGCCAATAACTTCTTCACCATAACGTGGCGTAACAAAGGCGACGTGTCTGACCTCACTCAACTTGCGGCTCCGAGGTCATTCAATGATGGTTCAAGCTCGGATAGAGCATTGAAAAGCTTGCGTCGTGATGCAGCAAGGCTTAGCTCTTCGAGGCGCTTAGCCATTCGTGAGTCAAGTTGTATGCGGAGGTCTAGATCTTTCGAAATTCTGCGCATTGCGACTGCGGCCGTGACTGGATCATTCTCTGAAATAAGTATTCCGGCGTCTCCCAGAGTTTCGGCAATTGCGGAGCTGCGGTATGCGGCTATGTGGAGGCGGTTATGCATGGCTTCAAGCAGGGGTACGCAGAAGCCTTCGTGTTCAGAAAGACAGATCAGCGAATCCGATCCTCTATAGTAAGATGCCAGCTCCTGGGGCGAAACTCCCATAGCGAAGTTAACCTGCTCGCTGACGCCCAGTCCTTTTGCTACATCGACAAGAAGTCGGAAATATTCTCTGGAGAAGGGGCGGCCAACTAGGTGCATAACGGCATCTTCCGAGTAAATCGTGTTATAGGCGCTCAACGCTGCGATGAGCTTGTGCTGAGCCTTGTTGGGGACAAGCCGCCCCACAAACAGAAAATTGGTCCTGCCATGCTTTGCATTTTCTTGTAGCATACCGTCGACTTTGGGGTCTGATCCAAACGCAAATATTGATGGGTCGAGGAGAATTGGTACTACTTCGGACTTGCCATAGCCTAGCTCGATCAGCTCCTCCTGATTGTATCGGGACACAGGAATGCCGAGAGTCGTTCGAGGTGCCAAACGGGATAGTTGAGCTCGTGCCCAAATCTGTCCTGTCGCTGCGACCTGATCCCAGGGCTCAAAGAAGTGTGCAGGGGTTATGTTGTGGTAAACAATTACGAGCGTTTCGCTCCTGGAAGATAGAAAGTCGGCGATCGCCGAAGGCGCGGCTAAATGATAGATGACGATATCGTCGGGACGGTTCTCCTTCGCGTAGTTGGTGAAACGGGTTGCGCCGGCTATCTGATCTCGCTTGACTTCTTCGACGTAAATTTTGGTTTCGATCCCTCTAGCTTCGAGCGATTCTCGTATCATCAGGGCGTGCATGCCTGTGGCATCTCCCGGAACTAGTGATGGAAGGAACTGTAGGATCCGTCTCACAGGTACCCTGCCATTTCCGGGATGAGCGTGTTAAGGGCAGCGAGATTTTCGGCTTGAGCGGTCTCAGGAGAATAACGATCCAAGGTTTTTCTCGCTTCGCGAAGCAGCTCGTCCCTCAGCGTCCGGTCCTTCTCAATCAAAGATACTGCGGCGGCGACCGCCAGCGGTTGTTTAGAGGACAAAAGCATGCCTGCCCTGCCCAGTGTCTCCGGAATTGCTGAGGAGGAGAACGCTACGACTGGAACCGAGCGCGCGAGAGCTTCCACAATCGGAAAGCCGAAGCCCTCATGGTCGGAGAGACATACGAAAACTGTCGCGTTTCTATAGTGTTCTTCGAGTTCGGAGTTGGTGACAGGTCCCGTAAGAGTCACACGGCTTTCAAGTCCAAGGTTGTGAATAATTTCAGTTAGGAAATCTGCGTATCTCTGCGAGGAGATCGAGCCGACTAGCGTGAGCGAGGCAGAGGGGTCCCAAGCCTGAAGATAAGCTGCGAATGCCAGAACGATATCGTGCTGAGCTTTGTTGGGCGCGATCCTTCCTACGAACAGCCAACGCGATTCGGAGAAGCTTGGCGGTTGCGGACGATCTGCATTGTGCTGTGGAAGCGGAATAAATGGGGCGGCCACGAGTGAGTTTTTAGAAAGTCCTTCCTGCTCAAGGCACCACCTGTTAAATTTGGATACCGATATTGCACCGATAGCTTTTTCCCCCAGAGCCGCAAGCTGTTTTACTCCCGCTCCTACGACGATGCCGATACGCGGCTCCCACCGCCCGAGAATCTCTTTAGGTGTGATGTTGTGAAAGTTTATGATCAAAGGCTCCGGTCGATTCATTAAATGTTGAACAATCGGCGAGCCAGTCGAAGCCTGGTAGATCACGTAGCGTGATGGGCTGCCGCGCCGTTTAACAAAATCTCTGAAAGGTCTGGCGAGCCCGTTCATTTCCCCTTTGATTTCATCAGCGAATATTTCGGACGAAATTCCGATTGACCTCATAACTTCCTGAAGCTTGCAGGTGTGGTACCCTATGGCATCCCGTGGTGCCAACGAGGGCAGCACCTGATCGATTTGGAGACGGCGGCTGTCGAAGGTCATGAAAGCGAACTAGCTATTCTGAGTTTGTCCGGAATCTTTGAATCCGGAAATCAAATTACATTCGCCAAACCGGGAAATGGAGATTTCGGTAAAGCCAAGTCGGGCTAGCACGTGTTGCCATGTCTCTGGGGCGAAGGGTCTTCCGGGAGCGAGGTCTCGGTGAATCGCGACCCGCGGGCTGCTATCGAAAAACGTCGGGTCCGCGCTCAGCAGCACTATCGTGCCCCGAGGCCCAAGCACCCGCTCAGCACTCGTGATCAGATTTAGTTTCTCGTCTGGAGGCAGAAGATCTATAGATCCTTGGAGCAGGATGCCTGCCAACGCACCATCAGCAACTTCGTTGAAATGTTCATTTAGATCTTGCCATCTCAGGTCAAGGTTTGGCTTGAACGGATTTTCCAAATCTTGGCCGAAACTATCAACGCCGTAGGAATCGGCGCCGGCTTCCCTGAGTCGCCATACGAGATAACCGTCGCCGCAGTCCGCAACGAGGACG
>DAHVOF010000119.1 GCA_027318945.1 Actinomycetota bacterium
CCAACAAGGGAACAACCAGATAGACATTGAGCAGCACAACAAGTATTAGAAGAAGGGGAATCTGTCTTCTAATGGAGGAATCCGTGCTTCCTAGGATCATCCCAACAAATACTACGAGGCCACCAATCCAGGCATAATGGGCGTCGATCGATATCATTAGCGTCAATAGGAGTGCAATGTGGGTGCCGCTTTTCACCCCCCTCTTCACCCATTTGTCGACGGCCACGTAAAGAACGGGAAGCAGCAGATATCCGTATAGAACTGCGAGCTGCCCCGCATAGAGTCGTTCAACAACAAAGGGATTGATCGAAAAAAACAGTCCCGCGGTAAGCTTTGCAACCAGGGTTTCTTTGACTGCTCGAGCGACCGATATGCACGCAAGGGGAAAGAAGATGAAAATTGGTATCCATGTGGCAGACGAGCCAAATAGATGAGCCAATATCCCGGCGGCAATTCCGAACAAGAATGAGGCGTTTATACCGCCTTTGAGCCCATAGAAAGATGGACCAATTATCGGGGTATGCGGACCGATGACCCAGTCCAGAAGGAGAAGATAGCCTCCCCTGAAAAATGGAAGACAGACGGCTAGAGCAATTAGAATTCCGAGAATAAGTGGAGCAAGTCTGGCGAGCAATCTTAGCTTTGCTTCATCGAGATGGCTCTTGGTTTTCAGCGTTTCGTAGCTTCTCAAAACTTTGAAATCCCCACCCATCTCTCACGTTTATCCGGCAAGGAGTATTTACTCCCTCTCACGATTCGCTAGGTTTCGACATTTTACCACGGTGTCACGCGCGTTTTGTTCTGATGCATTCATTATGGAACACAGGCGTCAGATCAACTTGAATCGCCAGCTCCCCTGATGGTAACACCTTGCCCACCTGGATGGGGATTGGCTCGCGCGAGGGCTGCCCTATTGAAAGCCGTTCACAGTCGGGTTGGCCGATGTCAGCCATCGTCGCAGCCATTCAAGCGTTTTCTGCCAGGCTTGCTTCGCTGCTTCGGGATGGTACCTTTCGGGATTGGTGTCGTTGTGGAAAGCGTGCTGGGCACCCGGATAGATGATCTTCTCAAAGGTCTTGTTGGCCGCTTGCATCGCCTCAGTTATGTCGTCTATTCCGGCGTTGATCCTAGCGTCTAGCTCTCCGTAGATCGCAAGAACGGTCGCCTCGATCTTGGGCACGTATTTGAGATTGGGATTGACGCCGTAAAACGGCACGGCAGCTTTAACCCTGGTGTCTCTTGTGACAAGCCGCCAGGCCATTCCGCCACCGAAGCAGAAGCCCACCACTCCTATATTTTCACTGCTGACCGAGCCGTCTGACGCCAAGAAAGAGACTGTCGTCATGAGGTCATCGTCAAGCTCGCCGAGCTGGATGTCTTTGAGCGCTGCAGTCGCATCCGAGGCTGTCGCGAACTTCGGTGTTCCGCCTCGGCGCGAAAGAAGGTCAGGTGCTATCGCCACAAAGCCTTCACGAGCGAAGCGTCTCGTCACGTCTTCGATGTGCGGAGTGAGACCCTTGTTCTCATGTATGACAACAACGCCAGGAAGACCCTTCTCCTCTTTTGGTTTGGCAAGATAAGCAAGCACATCGGACGCCTCGCCTTTGGTGCTCACCCTTTTTGTAATCAGAGTCGGATCGTCATCGGAGGTCGAAAGCTTGGAATTACTACCTGATGGCCGAGTGATCGCATGTGGTGCATTGCCCCGATCTGCCGCAATGGTTCCTGTTCCGTCGAATATAACCAGCCGGCGATCTCTTTCTTCGGTTGAGATGTAGCCGAGGTCAGCTTCTTCAACAATCTCTTTGCGTAAATAGTCTTTCAAGGCCATCGAAGAAACTCCTTTTCCCCCTATTTTCGCCTGTTGGACCTGTCTCGTCCATCTGTCTGGCTGTTCAGGGATGTCGAGTCACAGTCCTCGACTTCAACGGAGTCGCTCAGACTTTGGTCATAAGAAGAGTACTTCAATTCGGTGGCTCAAGTCCGTAAAACGAGAGAGGCTGGGCAGCTGAGGCTAATTTGCCGTGGTACGACGTCGATAGATTGGATTTTTTGTGGATTACTGTTTGTCATCCGCATGCCTTTAATGAGTGAAGGTTTCAAAGACAAACTTCAGGAATTTATCAAGCGTTGGGTGGATATTCCGGAGGTTTTCGTACACTGATTCCGATTCATTTCGTACACCGGTTCCGGGGTTTTCGTACACAGATTCCGGAGTTTTCGTACAGCTGAAAAGAGGATCTTTGATGCCGGCG
>DAHVOF010000137.1 GCA_027318945.1 Actinomycetota bacterium
CAGAAGGAGATGGCTGGCACATGTTTGTCACCGCCAGGGCCAAGAAAGGCGCAGACGATGACCGGGGTGTGGTCGGTCATGCGTTCTCTTACGATCTGCTGAACTGGGAAATACGTCCTCCGCTATCAGAGCCTGGATCAGGTTTTGGCGATCTTGAAGTTACCCAGATGACGATGGTCGATGGTAAGCCGATTTTGCTTTTCTCATGTCTTTCCAGAGAATTCTCGATTGTGCGACGAGCTGCGGGAAAAGCCGGCGGAGGAAACGGAGGCGTTTGGGCGGTGCCTTCTGATTCCGTCCTCGGTCCTTTTGATATCCTTAATGCGCAATTGATAACTGATCACAAGCTTTATTCCGGACGAATGGTTCAGTGCCATGACTCACGCGTTGCATTCCTGGCATTTGCAAATGACGATGACAACGGCAATTTCGTGGGACATGTTGCCGACCCCATGTCGGTCGCGTGGCAGGCCGACGGCACCATAGCACTGAAGGCCTGTACTGGTCCAGGGCGGTTGTAACCAGGCGCCCATGTTTTTCTTTACAAATACGAAGAAAGAATTGATTTTAGGAGGCTATAGGCAAAAAATTTGCCATCCATGGTCCTTTGAACCCGTTAAGTGATTTTTGGACCTTCTGGCACTCGATAGAATAGAGTGCTAAGGATGTTCGGAAAAAGGCGGAACGGTGTCTGAATCGATGGACTCAAGAAAAGCCGCGATCCTTCGAGCGGTGGTAGACGAATACGTTAAGGATGCCGAGCCGGTTGGCTCGTCTCACCTTGCCCGTATAAGTGGCATTCAAGTGTCGTCCGCCACGATACGCAATGAGATGAATATCTTGGAGCATGACGGGTATTTGACCCAGCCTCATACCAGCGCGGGGAGGATACCCACGGACAAGGGTTACAGGTACTACGTCGATACCTTTGTGAGCGAATCTGAAAACTCAGACGTAATGCAATTTAGGAGCATTGAAGAGTTCTTCACGAAAGCTCACGGAGCGCTTGCTGAGATGTTCAGCGATACTTCGCGCCTGTTGACGAAGCTAACAAACTACGCGGCGGTGGTCACCGGACCCAGTCCAGAATCCAAGCTGATCCGCTCGATCCAGCTGATTTCGCTCGACACCAAAAAGGTGCTTCTTCTTATGGTGGATTCGAAAGGGGTTGTTGAAAAGAAGACGCTCGAACTGAGCGAGGAGGTAGACGAGTCCGCTTTGGAAATGGCCTCCAATTATTTGACGAAAAAGTTTAGGGGTGCGCCGCTAGGTACTCTGGTGGAGATGGAATCTTCAGGAAATCTGAGGCTGGATAACTTGTGCATGGAGTCGTTAGGTGCCCTGAGGGAACTGCGGGGCGAAGCCGAGAGCGTCTATATAGAAGGCGCGGCGAACGTCGCCAACGCATTTGATGCTGTAGATACCGTAAGGAGGGTGCTAGCGACGCTGGAGCAGCATTTCCTTGTGGTTTCTCTGATCAGGGACGTGCTTTCAAAAGGGCAAAAGGTGGCGATAGGTTCTGAACTCGGCATTGAGCCCCTCGCGGAGTGCTCAGTAGTTGTCTCGCCATATGTGGTAGAAGGAGAGAGGGTGGGGTCGATAGGCTTGGTCGGTCCGACACGAATGAATTATCCAAAGGTATTGGCTGCGGTTAACCTAGTGAGCGCAGGTTTGGGAAAAAGACTAAGTGAGGGATGAGCATTAGGTGCCACACGATTACTACAGCCTTTTAGGTGTTTCAAGAAATGCTTCCGAAGACGAAATCAAAAAGGCCTATCGGAGGCTTGCCAGAGAGCTCCATCCGGATGCCAATGGAGGCGACAAGGATCTCGAGGATCGGTTCAAAGAGATAACCACTGCGTATGAAACACTGAGGGATCCCGAGAAGCGCCGCATCTATGACCAATATGGAGAAGAAGGTCTTAGGGGCGGTCCTGGTGATGCAGGCCCGTTCGGCGCCGGGATCAACGATATTTTTGGGGCCTTTTTCGGCTCTGCGTTTGGAGGCGGCTTTACTCAGCCGCATCGCGGTCCGCAGCGAGGTGCCGACAATGAAGTGACTGTCGACCTGGCGTTTACTGAAGCTGTGTTTGGCCTTCAGAAGGACGTGACACTGCGCCTTCCGGTGACATGTTCTACGTGTTCTGGCTCTGGCGCCAAGCCCGGCACAACGGCAGGCACCTGTCCTGTTTGCGATGGTACTGGACAGGTGAGGCGTGTGGCCCAGTCGATTCTTGGTCGGATGGTGACAACAGCTCCTTGTGATCGTTGTAGGGGAGAGGGCATGGTGATCACGACTCCGTGCCAGGACTGTCGCGGAGATGGTCGCAGGACCGAGGAAAGGACATACTCCGTTGAGATTCCTGGCGGAGTGGATACTGGATCGACATTAAGACTGGCTGGGCGCGGAGCTGCGGGTCCGAGAGGTGGACTACCAGGAGACCTTTACGTGCAGATTCGGGTTAAGCCGCATCCTCGATTCAGGCGCGAAGGGAATGATCTCGCCTGCGAGCTGACGATTCCGCTTACCCAGGCCGTGTTGGGGGCCGCTTTGAAGTTCGAGACGCTCGATGGAGTGGAGGACCTCGTAATCCCGCAGGGCACCCAGTCGGGTACTCCGTTCAGGCTGAGAGGCCGCGGAGTTCCAGATGTCCGAGGTGGTAACAGGCGCGGTGACCTAGTAGTGACCATACGTGTGGATGTTCCTAATCACCTGGACTCGGATCAGGACGAGCTGTTCCGGCGCATTGCCGAGATCAGAGGAGAAGACGTCGCAGACAAGGATCACGGGATCTTCTCGAAGATCAAGTCTGCATTCAAGTAGGGCAATGAACCAGGATATGTCGCAGCCGACCTTGGCATCGTCCGGGGTGGCGCACTTGATCGTGGATGATCTGTCAGCGGAGCAGCTATCTGAACAGGACAGCCACCATTTTGTTGCGGTGCGCCGGCTTCGCTCTGGCGACCGAGTTACCTTGGGCGACGGAAAAGGTAGCTGGAGGGTTGCGATATTACATGCGAATGCAAGGGGAAAGTCCAGGGATCATCTGGTCAGCCTCGAGCTGATAGGGCAAATTCGCACCGAGATGAGGCAAAATCCGCCGATAATCGTCGGTTTTTGCCTGCCGTCTCTTGACAGGGCAAGCTGGGCAATTCAGAAGATGACTGAGCTGGGAGTAGACGGCGTTCACCTTCTTCACTCTGAGTATTCTTCTGTGAGGCAAGCGGGGTTCGAGCGTGGCGGTGGGGATCTCCTGAAGCTGGAGAGGGTTGCCAGGGAAGCAGGCATGCAGTCTCGGGCGGCATTTCTGCCGGTCATCGAACCTATCTGCGACCTTGCCGCGTTTGCCCGGTTATATCCCGGGTCCGCCATGTGCACTCTTGGCGGAGACCATATTCCCGAGCTTGGCCTTCCCATTATTGTCGGGCCGGAGGGAGGTTTTTCCCAAGCCGAGATGACATTGTTTCCGCTGAAATTAGATCTTGGTCGAAATGTTCTGCGCTCAGAGACCGCAGCTGTGGCAGTTTCAGCTTTCTTGGCCCTTAAGCGAACAGCGATGTCCTAACAGGTTTTCATTGGTGCTATATTAACACTCTAAGTGGTGACATGAATACTTTGTAGAACTTAGGGTGGTGCTCGTTCAATATTATGGCTGTGAGTCTGGATGAAGAAGTATCTGAAGGTTTTGCCAGAAAAGTGGGCCTGCGGCTCCGGTCCGTTCGCAAGCAGAAGCATCTGTCTCTCCATGCTGTAGAGGAGGCATCGAACCAGGAGTTCAAAGCCAGCGTTCTTGGGGCTTACGAGCGCGGTGAGCGTTCCATTTCGGTGCCGAGGCTTCAACGTCTCGCCGAACTGTATGACGTTCCTGTAGATCAGCTCCTTCCCAAACAAGCGACACCGCGAAGTCCGATAACTCCTTTAGTTAACTTTTCCTTGCCGGCGAATGGATCAGCCGAGGTCATAGAGTCGTTCTCTGTCACGCCAGTCGAGGAGCGCCGCGCGCCGCTGGTCGAGCCCAGTATTAAAGTGACTATCGATTTAATCAAGTTGAATCTCATGGACGGGCCGGAGAAGGATCTTCTAAGAAGGTATTTGTCGATGATCCAAGTTCAGCGGCAGGACTTTAACGGGCGCATGATTACGATCAGACACGAAGATTTGAAGGTTCTTGCGTGTCTTTTCGAACTTACGGCCGAGGAAATGGCCAAGAGGCTCGATGACTTGGGCTTGCGAATCATACCCTGACGGTGAAGCGTTACTTTTCTGCAATTTTGGCGTGCGGGACG
>DAHVOF010000268.1 GCA_027318945.1 Actinomycetota bacterium
TTCGTCCTTTTCTGTGTTCACCCGGGCGCCGAGGATCGCAACAACGCCGTTCACTTCCACTCGACCCGCAGCAATCATGTCTTCGCATGTCCGTCGTGATCCATATCCCAAGCGCGCGAGAACCTTTTGAAGTTTTTCAGATCCGACGTTTGATGTCGCTGACTCATAGGTCATTTGATCACTTTCGAATTGAGACTGCAATGTCTGAGCGTCTGCATCCGCGATGGCACGCACCCGTGGCGGATACGGCGCCATTGCTGTCGAACTGCAATGTCTGAGCGTCTGAATGCGCGATGGTATTGCATTGAGAAGCCGAGTTCAGAGCGCATCGTCGAAAAGAGAAGCCTCTAACTGTTCGGCTTCATCTATGCTGGGAAGAAACCCATCGATTCTCGGCAGATCTGAGATCGAAAATATCCCCAGCTTCTCAAGGAAGAAAGAGGTCGTCCTCAATGGCCTGGCCCCACTGGGACCGATCTCACGTGAACTCACCTCTACGTAGCCTCTAATCATAAGCATCTTGACTGCGTGATCAGAGTTGACACCACGTATCGCCGATATCTGGGCTCTCGAGATCGGTTGCCTATACGCAATGAGTGCGAGCGTCTCCATAACTGCTCCGGAGAGTCTCGGCGGTGTCTGGGTCAACGCAAATAGTTCTAATGTTTCGGCCATCTCCGGGCGCGCCGCCAGTCTCACGCCTCCCGCTACCTTCTGAATAAAAAATGCTCGGTCAGTCGAGTCGTAATGATCCGATAGGCAGGTGAGAGCTTCATCGAACTCAGAGGCCGTGAGGCCAAACAATTCCGTAGCTCGACGGTGTGTCAGCGGGTCAGAACTGACAATAAGAACGGCCTCGATCTGTTTCAGTAAGGCGGGTTGTTCCGTCCGATTCAAAAAAACCTCCGGGTGCTGGCCTTCGAAGTAGCCTTTATCCAGAATACAGTTACGTTTTGCCGGAGAAAGCAAGTCGCCGAGGAAGAATGTTGGATCGTCGTTAGGCGCTTACTCACTCCCGAATTGGAACCCTGACAGCTCGAGGAATTCTTCGATCTCTTCGTCCGATAGCTCTTCTGTGTTCCATTCAATCAAGATGTCTCCAAGCGAACGTTCTTGTTTTAGGAGAATGCGAGACTGCCGATAAAGTTCCAATACGGCAAGAAATCCGACTACGACCTCGAACTTCGAGGTCGCCGAGTTCACTAGTTGCGCAAAATTGCATCGTCGAGCTTCCATTAGACGTAACAAGACTCCTTTGGCAGCCGCAGAAATAGAAATCGGATGTTGTGGGAGATGCGTGATGTCGACGGATCGACCTTCTTCCAGGATGAGCAGAGGTTTGAGACTCTCGGCAAGAAGATCGGGGGATATCCCAACTAAAATATCGGGAAGTTTGGAAGCATAGGGTTCCTCAAGAACTCCTACATGCGGAATGATGTTGGCGGATGATCCCATCAGACCGATGATTGCAGTGGACGCCTGTCGGTAAGCCGTTACCTCCAAGAGCCTTGCGAGCAGAAGATCGCGTTCTTCGAAAAAAGCAAAATCGTCTTCGATCTCTTCACGATCCGATGGAAAAAGTCTTCGACACTTCAGCTCGATGAGCGTAGAGGCAACAACGAGGAATTCTGTTGCGATCTCAAGATCCATCTCTCGTATCTTCTCAAGTTCCCTAAGATACTCGTCAACCAGTCCGGATATCGAAACCTCCCAAAGATCGACTTTTTGTGCAGTTATCAAGGAAAGCAACAGCCCAATTGGGCCTGAGAAGGCCTCTGTTTCTACTTCGAAAGACAAATTCAAACCCCATGTCGATTGTTTACGTGGGTCGCCTTTTCCACGATCTCAATGTATGCCAACCTAGCCGCAAAGTGCGAGTATCTTTTGTCAAGTCCCGTTTGCAAGAGAGGTACTGGCGGAAGTTTCTAAAAAACGCTGCCCACCGGATTCAAGGGATTCGAAGGCCGGTGGGCAAACGTTGTGAATTAAATTCAACCGTGAAGCTAACTTGTCTTGAGCGCGCTTTCCGGGTTCGCCTCTGGTAGATAATCGCTCGGAGATGTCCGGTCAACACCATTTGAGAGCTTCATCGCATTAAAAATTGCCGATAAAACAATGACGACAATAATGTTCGCTATTACCGCCCAAACGGCGGCATATCCTAACTCGGTCCTTCCGAAGATCTTCAGGCCGTAGGTCGAGGAGGCAAACTTCAGTGTGTAGGCCATATATGTGCCCCAAGCCATTCCCACAGTCCATCCAATGAGGAGAGCCTTTTTATGCAGCCAGCGGGTCCAAAGGCCTCCGATAATCGCTGGGCCGGTCTGGAGGATCCAAATTCCGCCAAGAGTCTGGAGGTAAATGGAGTACTTCAAAGGTATAACGACAACGAAAAGCAATGCACCTAGCTTGACGATAAGCGAGACAAACTTTGCAACCTTTGCTTCTTGTTGCGTCGTTGCGTCGTGGTTGAAAAATTCCTTGTAAATATTCCTCGAAAAGAGGTTGGAAGCCGCAATTGACATAATTGCAGCTGGCACTAGAGCGCCAATTCCGATTGCCGCAAACGCTATTCCCACGAACCACTGCGGAAGGGTCTTGAGCAATAATAGAGGAACAACCTCAGATGAAACGCTCGTCTTGATCCCGGCGGCGATGGCCATAAACCCTAAAATTGCAAGTAGGGCGAGGGCAACCGAATAAAGGGGAAGAAGAGCCGAGTTGCGCTCTATCGTTCTTGCAGATTTCGCTCCAAGGGTACCTGTCACGACGTGGGGATACAGCAGCAATGCGAATGCAGAGCCCAGCGCGAGTGTCGCAAATGCCCCATAGAGTTTCGGCGGCAGATTTACGCTACCGCCCTTAGCGGCCAATGCGACTTGTGAAACGGAAAATATGTGCCCGAAGCCGCCGAGCTTTATCGGAATGGCAATGATAGCTACGATCACCGTCAAGTAAACCAAAACGTCCTTCACAACCGCGGTGAGTGCTGGGGCTCGGAGGCCGGAGGTGTACGTATAGGCCGCAAGAATTGCAAAAGCTATGAAGAGCGGCAGGTCCTTTAGTGCCCCGGAACTAGCAACACCCATGGCCACTAAGACAGCCTGAATTCCAACGAGCTGCAGGGCTATGTATGGCATCGTCGCCAAAATCCCGGTGACGGCTACGGCGAGAGACATTGATCTCGAGTCAAACCTCGCCTTGACAAAGTCGGACGGTGTCACAAAGCTATTGGCTCTACATACCCTCCACAATCTTGGCATGACAATGTACATGATTGGATAAAGCACTATCGTATACGGCACTGCAAAAAATCCAAATGCACCTACGCCGTATACTAGCGCCGGAACGGCAATGAAAGTGTATGCCGTGTAAAGGTCGCCACCGAGGAGAAACCATGTCACCCAAGTTCCGAATCGACGGCCTCCCAATCCCCACTCATCTAAGAGACTAAGATCTCCCTTTCTCCAGTTAGCTGCCCAGAATCCGAGACCGGCTACAAAGAGAAAGAGGATGAGGAAGATAACGAAAGCTTGCCACTTAATATGAATCACCCCCAACGAATTATACTTTACAGCGCCTCAAGAAAAAGCAACGTTGAGCAGCGCTGAGCTGACAATTATCTTTTTGCCTCGGACAGAAAGTAAACGATTCCGCCGATAATCCCTGTGATAAAGATCCAAAGAATCAAGTACCAGTAGAAGTACGGCAGACCGAATAACGACGGAGTCACTTTTGCGTAAAATGGCGGTATCAACGTTCCGATAAACGGAATAAGGAATAGCAAGTAATAGACCTGTCTGACCTTGCCTGCCACAGGTTCACCTCCTTCAACCGAAAAACATCTTCGTATAAGCCCAGATGAGAGCGAAAGCTCCCGCATAAACGATCCAGCTGGTTCCGACACGCTGATTCGTTACTACTGCGAATAATACATTAAGTGAACAGTCGAAGTAAGAAATTACAGAATTGCAATTTTTCAGCCTGAAAACCATCATAAACAGCGGTTTTACATACAACAGATCGATGCGTCCCTAGGCTTTCGTCTAAGGAAGATACTTGCGGTAAAAATAGTAGCCTGTCGGCAGGCCGACAAGAAGGTTCACGGCGCGATAGACAATGGTAACTGATGACGCTAAGGCTATTGGGGAGCCAAGTGCTACTAGTGTTCCAGCCATTCCTACCTCAAATACCCCCGTGCTAAAGAAGACCCCGCCGAAGATGCTGGCAATGTTTGCAAAGAGGTAAGCAAGTACCGCGATTCCGAAGTTTACTTCGTCGCCAAAAGCCAAAAAAACCATGTAGAACGTTCCAATTTCCACGGTTATATAGAGAATTGACCATTTGAAAGGTACAAATATCTTCCGTTTTTCCGAGGTCAATCTGTGCCAACCCGCGTAGAACTCCTCAGTGAACTTGGTTACCTTAGTAGTATCTAATCGTTTGGAAATGTGTTTCGAAAGGCTGGCAATCCATCCAACCATCCGTAATATCCATTGCTTTTGCTCAACGAGGGCGGCAAGCATCAAGGAAAGCAAGGTAATGGCGGCAGCTGAGATGACGGTTGCTCGGAGAACCGGATTTGCGGCGTGCTTACCCGCAAGAAGCAATCCTATTCCTACGGGCGCAGTGACAATTACCGCAAGGCCGCTGAAGGCGTAGCGCATAAGTTGCGTAAGAACACTTTCGCCTCGAGGCACATCAGGAGAGAGTACTTGAGATAGGTAGCCGGCTCCAGCGATACCGGCAGATGGCAGCACATAATTCACGAAATTTGTTGCTAACGCACCCTCGAATAGCCGCCGGACTCCGACGTGGTAGCCGAAAATCTTTAGGATCGAGCGGTAGTAGAGCCCATTGATCCAATAGCTGGCCACCTGTACGCAGGCAACAAGCACGAGGAAGTACCAGCGGATGTGCAGAAGGATATTCCACACGTTCGTGAACTCATTTCGGTTCAAGTAGGCAACGACCGCAAGTGCGATCAGACCTAACGCGCCTAAAATATTTCGGAGCTTCATCCAGATCTATCTAGCTTCAAAAAGCTACTCTCCTATTTGCATTGATGTGTTTGTAAGGTCGCAATATCTACGTGACGTGATAGACAGAGAAAACAGCTAATTCTAGCCGTAATGCCTAGAGCTTTAAGGGCATACCTTGCCACGGCAGAGAGGTCGTGAGTTTTACGCGTCGTACTTGTGGAAGGGGAAGAGCACGAAAGTCAATGACTGAGAAAATAGCCGCAACTAGAGAGCCAACAGATCGCACCCACTTGATTTCCCTCTTCCGTGAAATTCCGAAAAAATCCCAGGGTTTGGAACCGATTCCGCGTTTGGCGAACAAGGAAAGTTTTTACGCGGCCAAAAGCTATCCTGTCGTCCAATGTGCCGCTCCCGAGGATCTGGTAAGGTTTTTTAGAGCCGGAATCGCAGATCTCAACGGGAGCACACGTGGTGAAAAGCCGGGTAGAACGATTCTATGCAGACCTTAATCCAGAAAGCTTTGTCTCGAGCGGGGCGCAGTTCAACTCCCTAAAGCCGGACGAGCGAATTTTCCACCGGCAAGGGCATTCATTGAGATCGCAGCAAGTTTTTTGGCGGTGAAAGTCTGAATCGTTCCGACGGGTGGCAAATGAGTCAGACAGTCGACAATCTGAACTACCACGTGATATTTCCAGAGCCGAAATAGGTCTGAACACGTAAAGTGGATCCACTGCCACGACTTCCGATAAAGAACACTTCCCTATCTCAGAGATGCTCGGCCCTGGAGAAGCGCGACCAAGCCCCGATAAGAGCACGGGAGATTGCCATGCAGAAGAACAGTTCGGACGGCAAGACCAGGCACTCCTGCGCGAAGCTTTCGGCGAAGGAGCTTGCCATACAGGATTTAGGGGTCAAGCAATTTGATCAGCTTTACAAGTGGAACCATGTAAAGTCCGGGCAAGAATGCCTTCCACATCAGAGGTCTAAATAAAGTGGTCCTGAATCCACTTTTTAGTCTTTTTCAGATAAAGGCTTATCGACAAACC
>DAHVOF010000153.1 GCA_027318945.1 Actinomycetota bacterium
TATTTCGTTCGCTCAAGAGCATCGACGTAAATGTCCGTCCGGTCAGGCACTATATCGAGAACAGGGTACGGGCCCACGTCTTTCTCTGTATGCTCAGCGCCCATCTACTGCATTTGGCAAGAGAGAAGCTGGCGCCAATTATGACCCAAGGTTGCGATCAGTCTCCAGGACCTTCAAGCCACCGTCTGATCGCATCCGAGTGCTCCCCGAGCGTAGGTGGCGGAGCATGCTCCTCCTTCCCGCGGTCAAACTGAAGAGGGTTTCCCGGCAATCGGATCTTTCCCAAGGTTGCGTGCAGCGTCTCTATGATCATCTTCTCCGCCGAAACCTGAGGATCGCTGTAGACCCTGTCCAAGCTGCGGACCTCTCCCGCTGGGACGCCGATAGCTGAGATCCTTTCAATCCAAATAGCTACAGTGGCCTTTGAAAATGCCTCTTCTATCAATGTTGCCAGGAGCCTGCGGTTAACCACTCTTTCAGGATTCTTGGCAAACCTGGGATCGTCGGCATCGAGCCCTACAATCTTGGCAAACTTGGACCAAAGTGAGTCATTGCCAACGGCAATCTGGATATACCCGTCTTTGCAGCGAAAGCTCCCATATGGAGCAACGGTCGGGTGGAGATTGCCTTCGGCCACGGGAATCTCGTTTGCTACCAGCCATCGCGTCCCCTGGTACGTGTGCACTGCTATTGCGCTGGCAAGAAGCGAGGTCGCAACAACCTGCCCCATGCCAGTTCTCTCCCTTTCGAACAGAGCAGACGCGACCCCAAAAGCGCCAAAGATCCCCGTGAGGATGTCTGCAATGGGCACACCGACCTTCGTTGGCGTTTCCGGGTCAGGCCCGGTAAAGCTCATCAGCCCAGACTCACCCTGGATGATCTGATCGTAACCAGGTCTATGCCTGTCTGCGCCGACGTGCCCGAAGCCGGTAATGGAAAGGATGACAAGCCGTGGGTTGATATTCAGCAGAACATCATGCCCAATGCCAAGCCTCTCGAGAACGCCAATCCGGAAGTTCTCTATCAAGACATCCGCTCGTCGAATTAGTGTCATAAGAACTGCAAAGTCTTCGCTTTCACCGAAGTCGAGCACTATGGACTCTTTGTTCCGATTGGCGCTGAGAAAGTACGCACTCTCCTTTGCCCCTTCGGGTCCAACGAACGGAGGTCCCCACGACCGTGTGTCATCTCCGGCGCCGGGACGCTCGACCTTGATAACTTTGGCACCCAAATCGCCCAGGAGCATGGCTGCATACGGACCTGACAAAACTCTAGAAAGGTCAGCCACGACAATGCCCTCTAGCGGCCCAGTTCCCAGACCGGCGCCCCGCCCACTTGCGTTCAATTCGCCCTCACTGCAATAAACCTACCAGTCGTTCAAGCCCCTAGCACGGCTCTTTTGTCAGGGCGATCGTGGTGCGCAAAATTTCCGCACCTAGTGATTGGAAGGCGCTACCAAAGCATATCCGTGACCTTCTACTCTGAAGCCGAACAATCAAGCCCGAACCCTTCCAAACCGAATCGCGGCGCAGGTGCTCGACCCGGCCCCTCAGCGATCCCGTGACGGAGTTTTCACACTCCCAACGCCTCCCCCCGAACATCAACATTCAGAAGCTATAAAGTCGTCAGCTCACCGACTCGCCAAGAACAGAACCATCCTCTGGCGTAGGGCTAGCTGACCCTGTGTCCGCTTGCACGGCAGAAACCGTCCCACTGGATTCGGCAGCAAGGAGGCGCTCGCGACTTCCATGCTGCGAAGGCGCGATTCTTTTCCCCCTATTCCACAACTTCAACACCCCACCTATCAGGCCCGTCGGAAGGAGCCGGAGAATTGCGATCAGGACGAGGGCGTAAACGCCCAGTGATAACACCGTCGGCAGCTGAGGTGGCAAAGATGGAGAGGTGCCGAGAGCTGTCAAAACCTGTGAGATGATCGTCACGAGCGCAGCTCCTACGAACGCGCCCGATACCGTTCCAATTCCACCGACTACCACCATGATTACAAATTCGATTGAAAGCAATACTGGAAACGCATCTGGTGAAATGTATCCAATGAAAAAGGCATAGATGCCTCCGGCGATGCCAGCCAGAGCCGCCGAAAATGCAAAGTCCTTGAGTTTATAACGCTCTACCTCAACCCCAGTAGCCGAAGCGCCGGAAACACTCACTGCCATGGCCCTAAGACCTCTTCCAGGCCTCGACCGAGATATGTTTCGGGCGAGAATAAGCGCGATCACCATGACAACCCAGACCAGAAATGCGTAATCTCGCCCATCCGTAAAACTGAACGAGCCGATCGTAAGCTGCGGCAAAGCCGAAAGACCAATTGATCCACCGCTCCACTTAGCGGTTTGGGGAATAAGTGCGAGAAAAATGAGCTGCACGGCAAGGGTCCCAAATGCCAACGCATGGCCCCTCAATCGAAGAAGCGGTATCCCGATTATCAACGCAAGAATTCCACTGAATATGGGAGCGAGCAGCAGAGCCAACAGTGTCGGCACCCCATGCAGCGAAAGGATCGCCGAGGTGTAGGCACCGATTCCGTAGAACGCGGCCTGGCCCAGAGAAACCTGTCCGGCAAAACCCATGAGCAGGGACAACCCCGTAACGACAATTGTAGAGAGGCCAATTGCCACATAAATTTGGAGGTTGGGCGTCGATAGCACCAGAGGAATCAACAACATCGCAAGCGCGACAAAAACGATCGCGAACACCGGGATCTTTTGTCGAAGACTTCCGGTCACTCGACCCCTCCCTCAAGACGAAGCCGTCTCGACTGCCAAAGTAACAGTACGATCAGGAGGGCCAATGCGACCGCCGTCTCGTTTGCAGGCGACCAGTAGCCAGCGACGAACTGCTCCGCCAACCCGAACACGAGACCTCCCACAACAGCTAAGCCGGGACTTACAAGACCACCGACAATCGCCGCCGCAAAACCGGTGATAGCCAACGACACATCAGCGTCATATGTTATCGGAGACAACGGCGTCACAAGAACGCCGGCCAGCCCACCCAGAGCGCCACCGAGCATGAAAGCAATGAGACCCATCCTTTTTACATTGATGCCGGAAAGTCTTGCGGCATAAGGGTTCGACGCGCAGGCAGTCATGGCTTTTCCAAAGTAAGTCTTCTGAAAGACGAAAGCCAGGCCAACAAACACAGCAAGCGATGCGATAAGAACCAAGAGATACTGCCGCTGGATAAAAGCACCGAAAATGATGAAGTCTTTCCCTTCCAGCCCCGAGTAAGTCAGGGGGGTTGTACCCCAGATCAACATCGCAACTGCTTCACTCAATATCGACAGGCCAATGGTGATGACTAAAGAAGCAAGTAGAGGAACTTCTCCGATAATAGTTATCACGCCAAATAGGAGACCTATCAAAGCCGACGCTGCTATTGCCACAAATTCGGAAACCCCTTGCGGCACACCCGCTCTCAGCAGTGAATATGTCATGAGCCCTCCAAAAATTGCAAAGGCCCCTTGCGCAAAATTCACCACCCTTGTCACACGGTAGATGAAAACAAAACCCATCGCGAGAAGGGCAAATACCAGGCCTCTGGCAACACCGGTGAGCAGGTACTCAATGAATGCCGTCATGATCTAAACGCCTCCAAGGTACGCCCTCCGAACCGCAGGATTCTGGGCCAGCTCCGACGAAGGGCCCTCAGTTCTAATGAGTCCAGTTTCCAAGACATAGGCGCGCTGCGTGATATCCAATGCGAGCTGAGCATTCTGCTCCACCAAAAGTACGGCGGTGCCATGCCTGCGATTCAGCTCGACAAGGTGCCTGGCAATCTCCGATACGACCAGAGGCGCTAGTCCCTGAGAAAGCTCGTCCACCGCGATTAAGTCGGGATCAGCCATGAGCGCGCGGCATAAAGCAACCATCTGCTGCTCTCCTCCCGACAGAGTTCCGGCTCGATGAAATCGCAAC
>DAHVOF010000158.1 GCA_027318945.1 Actinomycetota bacterium
CGGAACACGCCCGCTTATTCAACTATCACTGTATGGAAAGACTAACGACAAGTTTTGGTTCACTTTTTTCCATGAGGCTGCCCATATTCTGCTTCATGCAAACAATAAGGATGAAAAGAAGTCAGTGTTTCTTGACGACCCAAACGCGATCCACAGTGACAATCCCCAGGAGCGAGAGGCTAACGAATGGGCTGGAAATTATCTGATCCCAAACAGCCGTGCGCGAATGCTTGCCCGCCTAAAGACAAAGGCCGCAGTGGTCAGCTTCGCTCAGCAGATTGGAGTGCATCCCGGAATCGTGGTTGGCCGCTTACAACATGATGGGCTGATTCAGCCATCATGGATGAATAATCTCAAACAGAGCTTCCGCCTCCGTGAAATTTCCACAAGTAAATGAACTTAGAGGGTGAACGCATGCAAGATCCGCCATTCGTGGAACTGAGGCAATAGCAAATCGGAAGCCAGCACGAGGAAGCGAGGAATTTCAGGCTGAGTTTTTCCGATTACGGAGAGGGTATGGTAGGGTTAGCCGTAGGCGTGTCATTCAAGACCTCTCGTGCGGAATCGATTTGCGCTTCGTTTAGACCGATTGCCCGTGGCGAGATTGCGAGCAAATGCACAGCGATGGAGATCTCAGCGTTTATATCAACTTTGGCCGCTTTGAATGCAGCAGCTAGGGTGGCTCTGTCGATGCCATTCCGCTGTGCGACGTAAACCAAAGCCAGAAGGTTCTCTGTGTCACCTGCAAGAGAACGGATGAAGTCTACCAAGGTCGGCTTCACCTCGGCATTGATGGCAATACTGTTGGGTTCGGTACCGCTAGAAAGCCATTTCGCCCTGCGGATCGCAAGGTGTCTGACGGCCTCTGACCAGAATTTTCCGTTCAATTGGTCGATGGCGGTCATTTCGCGGACAGATTCGTCAAGAAGGGGGAGGAGGCCCTCAAGGACAGTTCGGCGATCAAAGTTCAACTGTCGTTGAGGCCCAATCAGGTGATCCATCATCATCAAGCCGATACTGAACTGTAGCATGAGGAGGCGTGCGGCGTCCGTCTTTCCTTTCCAACCACCCTCGTTGATCTCGTCGGGGTCCCCAAACTCGACGACTTCACGAAGCGTGGCAGCTGAATCCCAGAACCTTTTCCATATCGTATCTGCCGATTTGAACTCGACCATCAGTAAAGCGAGGAGCCGTGCGCCGTACCCGTCGGCCCTCGGCACGGAACCTTCAAAAGGAAGGGCATGGTCCTTGAGTTTCTGGCCTTGCTTCATTGACCATTCTTCGGGAGTGAGGGGCCATTCTTCGAGGAAGCCTTCCGCAGAAGGCATCGAGGCTTTCTCAGCAAGTGATATCAAGGCGCCGACAGCAAGCTGACACCAAGGCTCCCAAGGTTCGACATCTGGGGCAGGCTCCGGGCTCCAATGATCCGCAGGCATCTCGGCTATGAGAGCTTCGAGAAGCGCGTCCTCGATAAAACCCTGTGAAGCGGCATCAGTCGGATACGGGAACGGGTTAGTCGACAGGGCAGAAATGGCGGTGCGGACAAGCCAGTTTCCCCATCGCGTCATGCATCCGCGGGAATCCTCACGGCCCATGATTGTCTTGGCAACTTCGGCCGAAAGACTTTTTATTTCGTTGGTCGCTTCTGAAACTTGATTAGGGGTGGGCTCGCGGCCAAGACCAAACTGGAATTGATCTCGCGCAATCGTTAGGAGAAGGGGCAGGATCAGAGATCCATTCCATTCTCCATGCTCCCCTAAAGCTGCCGGCGCTACCGAAGCCATGGCCCTCCAGCGTTCAAATCGCCATGCAGCCCCGCACCACATAAGCGCATGAAACACCGGGTCTGGGTAGTCGTAGAGGGCGAGCAGTCGAACAAACTCTGCCACGTCGATCTCAGAAACGATTGACAGGACATGGTCATCGTCGCGGCCCACCGCATTGAGGCTATGCAGAAAGTTTCCCCGCCAGAGAGCTGAAAGCTGGGGATGCTTTTTCCAGTAATCCCTGAGATTTGCCCCAACCTCCTTTTCGCGTTGGAAGGCCCGGCGTCCGGGATTATGGGCGGCCTCTTCTACGACGCTGCGCGCGACCTCGAAGAAGTGGTCTCGGAATTTACCTTCATTGGCTGCGGAAATGACGGCTTGGGGCAGAAAGGTTTCGAGAGGTCCGGAATGCCAAGCCAGAGACCATAAGTACTCCCACATTTCGCGCGTGGGTGTTTTTTGGAGCGCTGCGACGCAGGCGAGAGCCAGCACCACCTGGCGAACAATTTCATCATAGCCGCCGAATGCCTCCGGTTGATCAATGCCTGCCGATAACTCGGAGAGTTTTGCCTGTGGTTCGACCTTCTCGTTGAAGGCGACAACCAGGGTCTGAACTAGAGCCGAAAATGCACTGGCCATTTTCACCTTTCTGAGAAGGCTCTCAGGGATGTCCGCAAGACGTTGTGGAACACGAACTGGGTTGTCTAATCGGTGCCTGCGCTCTTGCGGCCACTCAACCATGGCGGCCTCCGCGTTGTGCATCGTTATCTCCATTCCAAGCGTCGTCGAAAAAGCGTACCGCGTTGTGGGTCACAGCATCCCAGCCACGTGTGGCGGCGTTTACGAGATTGTGGAGGCCTCCAACTGTAGCCCCAAAATGCCAAAGCTCATTGTCGATAATGGCGAAACGGTCATGCACGTAGGGAAACTTGGTGCCGAGAGTGAATCTGATCTCAATTTTCGCCATGCCGACCCGGCGCGGCGTGCTTTTGTTTATCGCCTCAACGCGCTCGTTGAACAGACTCCGTATCTCCTTCTGTTGTTCCTTACGCCCGTGTGCTTTGGTCAGAAAACGGATTTCATTGGCATTCAGGGCAATGGGAAGCCAGCAGAGGATTTGCTTGTATCGATCCTGCGTGGATTGGTCTCCCGGCGGCTCAAAGAGATAGTCGTCAAGGACGAGGATGCGGTTTTGGGCATTTCTTGCGGTTTCGACAAACGCGGCGAGAGGTTCGGGGAACCGTGCACCGCTCCGGGCTTTGATAGCAGGCAGGCTTGGAAATTCGCCGGAGTCTGATCCCCCATTGTTTCCATACCCGGAGAATGTTGGCCAGAGAATCTGGTTCTTCGGGTGGGGGCGCGTAATAGGCGCGGCTGCGTCGACGAGAGGTGGAGGGGCTAATGCCACAGGTTAGGTCCCTTCCGATGGTGAGGTTGATGGGTTACGTCGCTGTGTGGCATAGGTTTCAAAAGGTATCGCTAAACTAGGACCAGTCATCCCCTTCAGCTTCGCGAGGATCGGCTCACTATCCGGCACCTTGAGAATGAGAGAGGCGCGCACTCCCAGAGTGTTGAGCGAGTTTCCAAGGAACAAAACCTCGTCATCGATCACTAAGAACCGGTCATGAAGCGGAGGTGTTTCCCCCTTTAAGACCAGGGCAGTGACACTTTTCATCCCTCTCCTTTGGAGCGTCCCGAGCGAGTGGGAGAAGCTCGCCAACTTTTCGTCCTCCGCTTCAATACTTGGAGAGATCATGGTCTGATCCGTAACGTTATCCTGCATCGCATCATTCGTTTCGGCGTACTCGAATGCGAGACGTGATGTGAGAATAATGAAGTCGATCTGAGTGCGTGGAACCGCATGCAGGAATTGTAGGATCTGGCGTGCTCCAAAATAGGGATCTGCCACCATCACCGACATCCTAGCTCTCGCGAATTGCTCTCGCAAGAAAACGAGGGCTTTGTTACGCTGGCCCACATCAAACCAGGTCTGCTTGTACTGTTTGGCAGCGGCTCTTCGAATACGGCGTTGCTCAGCCTCGGCCACTTTGACGATCGCATCGTGCCTTTCTTCACCAACATTGATCGGGAATTCTTGAGCGTATTCGGTAATCTCGTAACTGTCGATTGGGCCACGAGGCGATTCTGTCTTTGGAGCTTGGACCCTAATCTTACGTCCCGCCACGCCGACCGAAACCTTCACCGCACGAATGAATGGAAGGGGCTGTTGGTAAGCGATGACCCCTTGAACTGGGTGTGAGATGACATAGCCCGTTTGATCAAACGGCAAGGAACTCTCGACAGTAATAAGACCGTCAGATGGAACATCAACGGTATCGAATCTTGATAGAAGGTTTGAGCGACGCTCTAAAACAGTCAGTTTTAAGTTGTTGATTTTTTGACCCGGGCGGGGAATGAGCCGAAGGATGAGGCGCTCAGGGCCATTAGCGTATTGCACAGAAACCCGAAAATGCTGGATGTGGCGTAATATAGGGTCCGGAACGACGAGTGCGAGCCCGCCAAGATATTCGGTGTAATCTGAGAGATCAAGATGAATACGGCGTTTTAGGAATTTGATAGCCGAATCGTCAGCGATGACAGCTTCGAAGCCGGTGTTGTCGCCAAAGCGGCGGTGGATGCGCGGTGCCCCGGGCCCGCGAAAGGGTGCGGGATTGCCCGGATCGCCTACATTTGAGAATAGATCGGTCCCGAGAGGTATACCAAAAGAAGCCCACTGAGGATCGTCCTCGAAGGAAGTTGGAGCGAGGTCGATGCCGTCCCCCTTTTGGGCTTCACTCAAATTGGTCGGGATAGGAGTCGTGATCCCACTCGGGCCTACACTGCGGTACCAAGCGATAGCATCGCCTGAGCTTAGGACTGTGCGCTTGAAGAAGACCTTCCCGCTCTTGCCCTTTCCAACCTTGTGAAATTCAGTCTTTATGCTAGAAGATGGACGTGGGCGATCCTTTGTGAGGAGCGAAACCGATCCAAAGAGCAACCGGGGTTTGGATGCAGATACTGGGAAATAGGTCGCAAGTCGAACGACTGCCCAATCGAACGCCTTAGCGAATTCAAAGCCCTGAGCATCCAAAATCGGGCCTCCTTGAGTAGCTTGGATTTCACCCATCTGCCTGACTCTTGTTGAGTATATGGTGTGCAAGATGAGAATGCCATTTATTTGGGTGAAACCGAGGTCGAGAGATCCGAAACGATAAAATGTCGCAGGTCAAAGAACCATAAAATGCACGAATAGATAATTTATGGTTCCCAACTCAAATCCTCATTGCAAAGCATAAAGACATTATCCTCTATATACACCAGGGATAAGTGGCTTCTTTTCTGAGATGGACAGGTATTTCGAGGGTCCCTATTCATTCTAATGGTTCATCAAGTTCAACTTTTTATCTTACAATCTGTTCCTTTTCGGACATAGACAGTTGCCTCAGGAGCCGGTTCATGTCTTTTTCTGCTGACGTTCTGTCTTGATACGAGGCGAGAGGGATATTGGTCATCTCCGTCCCTGCAACCGATAGAACGATTTCCGACCTTCCGTTTTCGCACTCTCGTAAGGAG
>DAHVOF010000038.1 GCA_027318945.1 Actinomycetota bacterium
CATGGACTACAGCCACTTTTCCGCGAACTGCTTCCAGCAATGCCAATCGCAGCTTCTCGGAAAGATCCCGCGGCTCATCAATCGGCCCAATCGCCCAGCACCCATACGAACGCGCTAATGCCGCGAGATCTATTTGCGGATCGCTTATTCTCATTCCGATCCAGGAGTTCTCCTGGGGTCGTCCCCGATTCACGGCTACTCTCGCTTGGTGGGGCTCATCGTTATAAAAGGAGTTGTTGTCATTGATAACCATGAGCATGGGAATGCCGTAGTGAACTGCCGTCCACAAGGCAGAAGACGCCATGAGAAAATCTCCGTCCCCTATAATTCCAACTCCCAGCTTGCCGTTTTCTGCTGCAGCCAGCGCTCCGCCGACCATTGCTCCTGGGCCATACCCCACTCCTCCGCCGCCGGAATCTCCAAAATATTGAGCACTGCCGGTAAACTTCCAAATCCCTTCGGTCCAGCTCCGTGTATTTCGGAGCAGGAGCAGCCAATCTGTGTCCTTCACGGTAGCCCACATTTCTCCAACAAGCCTGACCTGCGAGATGGGGGTGTCGTTCCAATGCTGTCGGATAAGCCGTTCGTTTTCAATGCGAGAAGTGAACACTCGCTTGCGTATCGACTGTTTCCGGCTCTCTGAGATGGCGCCTCCCGCTCCTTGCAGCGAGTCAATCAGCTCGCGCAACCCGCGAATGGGATCTGCGAGTAGTCTAACGTTGACGGGCCGTGTTATTGCTGAGGAGTTGCTCCAAGAATTTGAACTGCCGTTAGTCGCGGAAAGATCAATGATCTTTGCGTCGACGTCGCGCGATCCTTTCGACCTATTTAGAAGCGACGGTAGATCCACCACATCGACGGCAAGAATAGTGTCGGCTTCACCTATAATTTCCGGGGTGAGATTACAGTTTTGATCGTGGTCGGTCGGGAATGCCACGGTGTTGCGATCATCTAAATATGCCGCGCCTATGAGTTCGGCGAGCTCCACTAACAGTGAGGCCGTCTCCGGATGTCTTCCAATTCGACCACCTATGACCAAAGGAAGCCTCGATTCGCCGAGCAGGTGAGTGGCCTCGGCGATCGCTTCTTTGTCCGGCACAATGGATGGCAACGGTTTGTAGAGCGACGGATCAATGGATGATTCGTTCTCTGCTACGAGTTTGTCCTCTTGCAAAGCGCAGTCGAGAGAGATATAAGTCGGTCCCTGAGGTGCCGAATTTGCTATCTGGTGCGCCTTGACAAGGCTATAGACAAACGCGCTTGCAGGTGCGGGCTCATCATCCCACTTGACGTAGGAGCGTATAAGCTCTGCCTGAGTGTCAGCGGAGTGAATCCAGTCGATGGGTCTTCTCCTGAAGCGATCGCGTGGTCCACTCCCACCCAAGATGACCATGGGGACCTGGTCCAGGTACGCGTCGTAAATAGCCATCGAGGCATGCATAAGGCCGACGAGATCGTGTATAGCTGCAGCAGCATGGCGGCCTGCGACCTTCGCATAGCCGTGAGCGAGAGATATTGCTATCTCCTCATGGAGGCAAAGGAGCAGTTTGGGATCTTTGTTGCCGTGGTAGTTCACAATCGAGTCGTGTAGACCGCGGAAGCTGGATCCAGGATTGATAGCAATATATCTGTATCCGAGATCCCCGAGAAGATCGACGACGGGATCTGAGCCGTGGGTCGGTTCGTCTCTTAGCGAAGACACCTTCACGGGATCCTCAACTTGACGTACTTGCCAAGCATCATCCACGCCGGAATGTCCGTTTTCCCCCATATGTTGCTACCCCTTAGTAAAAGTTGTTTATATTAGTCCTGTGTAGCGGCAAAGAGATGATCGGCCATGAGGTTCTCAGGATGCAATGCGAGTTCCTTGCTTTCTGAAAGCGCCTTAAGTGGGAGGCGCCTTAGTTGTCGACCGTCCCACCCTACACATCTTTGGGCAAGCTGGCGATGTAGAGGAGTTTCTCCTGCCAGCGCCTTTATTTCTGGCCAAATGCCAGAAAGTTCTTCAAGCGATATTCCAATAATTTTCGAAGCGGTCTCGATGTCGGGTATGGACAGAGATAGAACCATGTCTGCCCGGGAAGTAAATGCCTCGTCGATTGCGGCAGGAAAGTTTGTGGTCGCGATGACCAAAACATTCGGGCAACGTTTCATCAACCTGTCCATTCCCTCAAGGACAGCATCGCTAGCTCTGTGCACATCGACGGGATTCGCTTCAAACGATGCGGCCGATCTCCTAACCGCAAAGCTCTCGACCTCATCAATGACAACTATGACGTGGCGATATCTGAGCGAGAGTTCTGGCAGTGAATTGTCCAGAAGTCGTGCGACATTCCTTTGGCTTTCGCCAAGCATTTCGCTGGGAAGAGCGTGAGGGTTCACTTCGGCAAGGCATGTGCTGCCCTTGTGGGCAAGCTCTCGCGCTACAACTTCCGCAAGACCAGTTGAAAGGGTGGTTTTACCAGTACCCGGTGGGCCGGTAAGTATCACGAGACGCTGCAGCGCGCCGGGAAGCAAATAGAATTCCTGCTGGTGGGCTAGGGCAAGCAGCGCATGTGACAACAGACGAGATTTGATCCTCTCATCGACGATGATTCTGTCCCAGTTCTTGGTACCGTCCTCGTCGGGCAGGACTCGAATGGACGAGACACCATGTACTGGCGCCGCATGGTGGTGATGGTCTATGGCCAAGACGGTCGCCTGACTTCCGGCCACACAATTGTCTTGAGGTCACCAGCTTGTGCATCTCGGATATTGTCTGGTGGCTCCTCGAAAAGAACAAGCGGATCACAAAGGGCCCGCATTGTCTCTAACACGGAATCAAACATATGGATACGTACTACTCTGGCGCTGTTGTCGGGATCGTCATTGATATGTTGGTGCCAAAGGAAGTGATCGACGATTATGAGATCTCCTTTTTTCCACGGATGATCTTCGCCCTTATCGGGCTCGGTTCCGAGAAAGGAATGCCCCCTGCCGTCCACGACATAAAGCCAGGCTTCTCCAGGGTGGCGGTGCATGGACTGCTGACGTCCCGGACCTATCTCGAACATGGCCATTGTTATTCCGGAAGCCTGGTAGCCGATAGCGCGGTCGAGAAGGAAGGTGGTGCGGGTACCACGGGGTGTTTGCAGAAATTCCAACTCAGTCCAACTGGTATGAAGCCGGCCGCTCCGACGTACTTCCTGTTCGGCGGCTAGGCGTCTGACCCGCCTAGCGTAGGGGTCATTTCCAGCTATGCCGCTCGAAAATGGGGGACGGCCGGGAAGCTCGGCAAATGGTTTGTCACCTTCGTCTTGAACGATGGCAAATCCGAGGATCTCCATGAAGGGCTCACTCGAGAAACTCATGTAGCGAGCTGTTTGCTCTCCAACGTTTCCGTGGCGGTGCCACGCCCATGCAGGCAGATGAAGGCTGTCTCCAGGGCCCCAGCTGATTCGGACCCCATCAATCTCGGTCCAGCCGGCGCCTCCAACGCAAAACATCATTGCATCCCATGAATGGCGATGTATGGTCGATATTTTCCCTGGGAAAATCTCATGAGCGGCGGCGTCCATTGTCCTCGTGGGTTTATCAGCATCTGGACCAATGTATCCACCAGAATTTATGCCACGCTCCGTAGGATTCATCTGGACATCTTCGACGGCGATCACAGTTTGCTGGTTGTTCCGCCAGTCCTCAATAAACTGCGCTCGGCGCCGCTTCTGAACCTCATAGTGACTTGTTGAGGTTCTGGTCACGTTTGTCATTTGCATATTCCCCTTCGTGGATCTCAGACCATCT
>DAHVOF010000177.1 GCA_027318945.1 Actinomycetota bacterium
AATCAAATAGTCCAGCGGTCGACCTTCTATAGCCCGAGCGCGTAAATCAGTGGAAGAAATGTCGAGGGACGGAACCTCGACCTCAAGGTAATTCCACCGCTCTCCAAGATTTGCTGGCCTCATTGAGCCAGGCCGATTGACAATCACTAGCGTAACCAGATCTGCCAGATCATCCACCCTCTCCCATGTATCGAGTTCAGAGGCCACGTCTGCGCCGATTATCAGAAAAAGATCATCTTTTGAATACCGCCTTTGAATTTCGAGCACGGTATCGATGGTGTACGACTCCCCACCACGAGAGATTTCGACGTCACTGGCCTCCAACCCCCCGACTCCGGATACAGCTGCCTTGACCAAGGCAAGCCTTTCGCTGGCAGGCTGCACCTTCCTCAGCCCTTCTTTTTGCCACGGAATATTCGCAACGACCATTAGGACCTTGTCGAGTCGCGCGCCATCTTTAGCGTTGATCGCGGCCGCCAGATGACCGACATGGATTGGATCAAACGTCCCGCCAAATATCCCGATGCGCACTAGCTTGCCTGCCTCATTTCCCGTTCAAAACCGCAACGACTGGGGCAAAGGGCTCCATCTCATCCTGATGAATTACCCAGTACGAGAACCCATAGCGTTCCCTACGTAGCTGCAAAGTCTCGATTATCTCGCCGACCGATCCTGCGAGGACAACCGGGGTCTCCGTTGCCTGCTCAACCGTTGCGCCAAATGCGGGCGCAACCTCGCCCAACCAAGATTTGCCATTTTCCACAACTTGCGCCACAAAGGTCAGGCACTGCAATTCAATCTCCTTGAACCTCTCGCCGGCGGCGTCTTTAACCCACTTGATACGCTCGTGAAATCTCTCAGGCGAAACAGATGCAACAACTTCCGAACCTACACTGCCTCCGCCAAGGGACGGATTGATTCCAACGACGTCCGCATATCGAGATGCAAGTTCCAGAATCTTCCGCCCTCCGCCTCCGATAGTCAGGGCTGGACCATCTGGACTCGCTGGCCGTGGAAGACCGGTTGCACCTTCTACGGTGTAGTGCTTGCCATTCAAAGTAGACGTGCCATGCCTCCACATCGAGGTAATGATCTCAAGAGCCTCCGCGAGCCTGTCGATTCTAATTCCTGGTTGATCGTAGCTGATCCCGGACTGTTCGTAATCGCTTCTTCTCCACCCAGCGCCCATGCCCACCTCGAGCCGGCCGCCACTTATGAGATCCAAGGTTGCCATCTCTCGTGCCAAGACAACCGGATGCCTGTAGTCATTGTCAAAAACAAGTGAGCCAACCCGAAGCTCCGTTGTGGCCATTGCCGCAGCCGTCATGGCGACAAGGGGCGACAACTGACCATCATCGAGATGGTCCGGCACAAGCAGTGAACTGTAGCCCAGCGACTCGGCGCGCCGTGCCATCTCACTCCATTGGATACCATTAGTAGTGGACTTAGATGCCTGAATGCCGAACCTAAATCGCATCTTTTCGTTGGCCAATCGCTCGAAACCCTTTATCGTGTAGGTAAAGACTACATGTCAACGAATGCTGAAAATCCCCGCTAGGATCGTCCAGTCCTAGGCAACTGATTTCACGTCGCGTGAACAAGGAAACTTTTGAAATGCAGACAACTTGGAATCCTACTAGCTGGAAGGAGCTTCCGGCTCTTCAACAGCCCGAATGGCCGGATATTGGCGAATACGAAGGGGCTTTGAAAGAGCTCGAGGCGTTCCCCCCTTTGGTGTTCGCGCAAGAGATCAGATACCTCCAAAAAGGACTTGCCTTAGCCGCGCAGGGCAGGGCCTTTATGCTTCAGGCCGGGGATTGTGCTGAATCCTTCATTGAGCATTCGGCACAAACGATTCAGCACAAGTTGAAGGTTATCCTTCAGATGGCCGTAGTACTCACGTACTCTACAGGCGTGCCTGTCATTAAGGTTGGGCGGATAGCCGGGCAGTATGCGAAGCCGCGATCGAGTCCGCTCGAGAAGTTCGGAGACATCGAACTCCCGTCGTTCCGTGGCCACATAGTCAATTCAGAACAACCAGACCAGCAGGCGCGGATCCCCGATCCGTCAAGGATGCTCACCGCCTACCACCAGTCGGCTTCGTCGCTGAACCTGATCCGTTCCTTCACAAAAGGCGGCTTTGCCGACCTCTCAAAGGTTCACACGTGGACCCAGGAGTTCGTTGCCTCCAGCGCTGAAGGACAGCGCTACGAAGCCGTGGCGTTCGAAATCGAGCGGGCCCTTCGGTTCATGGCGGCCTGCGGAATCGATCTTTCCAAAGAGCAGGTTCTCCAACAGGTAAACTTCTGGACAAGTCACGAAGCTCTACTGTTAGGTTACGAGTCGGCAATGACCCGCAAGGATCCCGTGTCAGGAAAGTGGTACGACCTGTCTGCCCATACGATCTGGATCGGCGAGAGAACCAGAGACCTTGGCGGCGCCCATCTCGAATTTGCCTCAGGAATCGCAAATCCCCTCGGGTGCAAAATCGGCCCATCTACAACCAGGGACGACGTGCTGGGCATTTGCGAAAAGCTCAATCCTGCGAGAATCCCCGGTCGCCTCACCCTGATCAGCCGCATGGGTGCTGACAGGATTACTGACGTGCTCCCACCCCTGGTAGAAGCAGCGAGGGACGAGGAGCATCCCGTCCTTTGGACATCGGACCCGATGCACGGCAACACTTTTTCGAGCTCGGGATCCGGCTTGAAGACTAGGCGTTTCGACGTAATCCTAAAAGAGCTCAAGGGCTTCTTCGAAGTTCACAAAGATCTGGGAACCTGGCCCGGAGGAGTCCATATCGAACTCACAGGTGAGGATGTCACAGAATGCCTCGGCGGAGCAGAAGAAGTGCTCGAACACGAACTCGATATCAACTACAACACCATCTGCGATCCGCGGCTGAACGGAAGGCAGTCCCTCGACCTGGCCTACCAAGTTGCCGAAATGCTTATTTAAGGTTCGAATTCTTGATTTGGCCTTCGACTCCTGAGATAGACTTACCTGTCGAGCAGAACAAACCTAAACTCGCCAAATAAATCCGCCTCACCACGTCACGGATTGACAACTTAGGTACAGGGGTATATGTTTACAAATCTCACGGAAGAGTCGCGAAACGTCCGTAAAATCAGTTGCGAACGCATATTGAAAACAACAAGGCTAATCCTGTCAGCTCTTCTGATATCCGGTGTTGGCTATTCGGTTACCTTGGCCGCACAGAAGTCCTCTCCACTCCCTAAAAGCGCGCTCACATCGACCTCGCTCGGAGGCTATTGGATGGCCGGCGCGGACGGATCGACATACAACTTCGGCACGCTTGCACTCGGCTCGGCAGCACCCTACCACCCAGTAATGCCCATAGCGGGAATGGCGGCAACTCCCGATGGTCACGGGTATTGGGAAGTTGCCTCAGATGGAGGGATCTTCTCCTTCGGCGACGCTACCTTCTACGGATCCATGGGGGGCAAACCGCTAAACAAGCCCATAGTGGGAATGGCGGCAACTCCCGACGGAAAAGGGTATTGGCTGGTGGCCTCAGATGGAGGGATCTTCTCCTTCGGCGACGCTACCTTCTACGGATCCATGGGGGGCAAACCGCTAAACAAGCCCATAGTGGGAATGGCGGCAACTCCCGACGGAAAAGGGTATTGGCT
>DAHVOF010000184.1 GCA_027318945.1 Actinomycetota bacterium
GCCTTGGATTCGCTGAATGCTTTGTACAGGCTTTCCGCTATCCAGGGGTGCCGGTTGTAGATATCGGTCCTGACCACGAGCGTATGCATAATGGGGAAGATTCCAGTTCGACCGAAGTATGCCTTCTCGGTTTCTCGATAGTTCGGGAAAAGCCTTTGCAGGTTCGATCCGCTTTTTACCGACGCAGGCTTTCTCGCTCCTATAACTGCGTCGATCTTTCCCTGTGCGAGCTGGTCGCTCAGGCATTCCTCGACGGGGAGCATTTGAGGCCGGAAGCCGGACATTTCGCTGCGCAGGAGGATCTCTTCGTGCGAGAGAGGCGTGTCGACGCCGCCTTCCCGCCAGTCAATGCTGTTCAGGTCAACGCCGTACTCGTGGCTGAGGATTCCTCTGATCCAGACTGCTGCGGTCTGCCAGTACTCTGGGACCCCTACAATCCTGCCTTCAAGATCTTTTGGCTCCTGGATTCCTTGTCTGACGAAGATGAATCCGTGACGGAACACTCTTGATGGAAATACCGGAATCGCAGTAAAGTCGTCGCGACCCGATGCCCGCATCTGGAGATATCCAGAAAGAGACATCTCCGACGCGTCGAATGAGTTGAAGTCGATCATCCTCGAAAATATCTCCGGCGGCGACTGGATCGGTATATAAGTGAGGTCGATGCCCTCGGGTTTGACCGAGCCGTTTCTAAGGGCTTCGGTGCGATCGTATGGACCGCAAGCAACGGTAAGAGTCAGGTCAGCCATTCGGGAAAGTTTAGTGCAGCGACTTAACCTGATCCGGAAAAATGTTCCACGGATTTCAATTCCAGAGTTCAGAAGATAAACGTGAGGTTATGAATGGGAAACTCCCGATTCAGGAGCTCGCAACGCTTTTCTCGGATCTTCCATTCACCCTCGACAGGGATCAGAACGTAGCGGCATCTTGCGTGAAGGCTCCGCGGCGCAGCCAGTCCCGTTTGGAACGGGTTGCCCGGCCGCAGTTCGTGTACCGTCTGGTTGCAGGCGACAGTCACTTCCTCGCTGCCGTCCGATTTGAGCACCTCTATGTTGGTTAGATCGTGTTGAGTGCGCGATCGGGGACTCTGTGCGAGAGCCAGCGTGCGAGTCAATCGAAAAACCCGTTCTTCTATGCGTGAGCGCGAGTCCCGGATTATGGCTGGTTCGGGCGGCGGTCCGTCCTTTATGGGCAGCACATAGGTCGCGTCTTCGGTGAAAAGATTGAGCCACTCTTCAAGCTTTCCTTCGTCTAATAGGCGGGCTTCCCGGTAAAGAAAGGTTTGAACGCTTAGCAGATTGGCTAGTTCCTCGGGGAAACTGGAAAGGTTCATTGAAGGGAGCCTTCGTGGCTTCCATTATTGAGCATGCGGCGAAGCCACTCGCGATAGAGGGATCGTTGCGGTGTCTCATCTGTCGAATGTCCGACCGTCTCACCTTCATTATTTGTGGTTTCTCGGTGCATTCCGCGGGAGAATTCGAGCCAGGGGCTTCCAGAAGCTGCGGCACCGCTCTGGACGCACGCGAAAATTTCTATATCGTCAGGAGCGCCGAAGCCGGACGGCCCAAAAAAACACTCATGTTGCGAAAGGCGCTCTGCATTGAGAACGTCTCCAGCTCCTCGAAGGTAGGTGGGATGGACGTCGATATAGCTTTTATCGGCTCGAACCGGGTGGATCACTCGGATGTGCGACTCGAACAGAAAAAGGTTCGGGAAGATGAAGATATTTCTTTGCATCATTATGTCATCTGCTCGTTTTACCCCATAGGCGGTTTCGAGTTTTTCGCGGTAATCCTCTCGGCTTCGGTAGTCAAAAGTTCCCAGCATCCCTTCTTCCCTCTCGAGAAGGCCGTCTCCGCAGGGGAGTCCTTTCGCGAAGTTCACGGCGCCCACGGTGTTCCTGGCTTTTGTAGTGCGGTCGGCGGAGCGTTCTCCGGATCGTTCTAGCAGTTCAACAAAGGATTCATGAACGTAATTGCCGTGATAGCCATCGACCCCGTTCTCCGCTTGCAGCTTCCAGTTCGCCGGGAACTCATAACGCTGAACCCCCTCCGGCAGCCTTAGCGTTCCTTTGGGCGATCTCTCGCACCACAGATCGATGTAGCTCCTAACCCCCTCGAGCCTCTCGGATAGCGGTGGGGTTGCGGGGTCAAGATTCGCGAAGATCAATCCCCGATACATATCGACACGTGGTACGGGCTCCAACCTGAGGTCCCAGTCGAGAAAGTCCTCCGGATATCCGCTTCTTTGGGCTGCGCCAACCAGTTGGCCGTTGTTGGCGAATACCCAGCCATGGTAAGGACATCTGAAAACGTCGGAGTGCCCGCGCTCCTCCCGGCACACTACGGATCCCCTGTGTGCGCAACGGTTGAAGAGCACATGGATGTCGCCGTCCGAACCACGACTAACGATTATGGGCTGCTTGCCAAGGCTGGTGGTGATGTAATTACCGCACTCAGGAATCATTTCCTCGTGTGCTACGAAGATCCAGCTGCGTTCGAATATTCTTTGGATTTCGAGATTGAATAGCGTTGGGTCGATGTACACGGAGCTATGCACGCGAAATCGGTTCACGTCATCCTTGATCAGACCGGATATCGTCTCACTGTCCACCGATGCTTCGCTGGAAGCGGCCAGCGCACCGTTCGTGAGGCGGGGTGTCACCGCCGGTTCTTTCGTGCGCGAGTGCAATGATAGTGCTTAGGTGTCAACTCGATGCGCCCCCCACTAAGTCATTATCGCCAAATCACTTTGAACTAGATGTTAGCTGTCAAGATCGCGGAATATCTTTTTTTGGAACAGTGGGTACATAGCTATGCCGAGTCTATGCGTGGTGCATGTTGCAATCCAACGCTGCCGCGCATTTGGACAAGATGTCGCTATTGGGTCTTTTTTAGCCTGGAAATCTCACGTTGCAGCTCCTTGACCTGCGCCTCGAGGTCAAGCAGTCTTCGGATGCCTGCTAATGTGAGCCCTTCTGCGGCCAGACCCATGACCTTTTCCACGAGGTATATCTGGTTTACGCTGTATCGCCGCTGACCGCCTTCCGAACGCGCTGGGCACACCACCGCTTCATTGTCCAGGCGTCGAAGAAAAGCCGGCTGCACCTTGAGCATGTCGGCAACCTGGCCAACTGAGTAGATGGCCAGATGTTCATCGTGGAATGGAAGACCGTCTCCTGCCACTCGCTTCACGCCCTTTCATCGTTCCTCGACAGTATAAACCCGCCGAAGAAGGCCCGTCCCTTTAGGGTAGACGGGCCTTCAGCGCAGATTTTTCACTGTCTATGCGTTGATCGCATGTTTTTTATTGTCACCAGCGCCAACATGAACTTTTCGGGGTTTTGCTGTTTCGGCAACGGGGATTTTCACAGTCAAAACGCCGTTGACGTAATTAGCTTCGATATGGTCAGTGTCAAGTGTCTCGCCCAGGAACAGCTGTCTCGTAAAGCTTCCGTGTACCCGCTCGCTGGAGATAATTTCGACGTCTTTGCCTTCGGTTTCCACACGGGGCTTTTCGGCGTGAACACTTAGCATGTTCTTTTCGACTGTTATGTCGATGGAGTCCGGATCGACGCCTGGAAGATCAAACTCTGCGATGAAGTGATCGCCTTCCCGGTAAGCGTCCAGCGGCATTCCTGATGGCCGCAATGACGAGTCCCAAAGCTGCTGAGTCAACCTGTCAAGGTCGCGGAATGGATCAGTGCGCATAAGCATCATAGAGACCTCCTACGAATCTCGTAATTACATACTTACTAATCTAGTTATAGATAATCTATAACATAGAACACAATTAATATATCTAACAAGCGGCATATATTCAATGTTCCCGCCTTATTTCAAAGTCAGGGTTAAATATTTTCAGGGTGCCTTGGTCGAAAGTCTCAGCAGTACCGCATCTGCGAATTCGCGTGTGACTGATCATAACTCCAGCGGCAGGAACAAGAAATTTTTGCACCCTTCTTCAGTATCAGTGGCTGTCGAAAAGTGGCGGACATGCTCGTACCACGTTGTGTAAACCGCGCATTGGTTCGGAGGGTGCCCAGGAGAATTCGCGCAAAGCTGGGCAAGCCTTTCTCGGCATGCGCGCTGACATAGCGACCTCACATGCGAGGGCGGAGGTCCCACTGCCGAATTTGCCGAGGATATTCTGGAAAGTTCTCATGATTGAGTGATAGGGTCAATAGAAAAATGATGCCGGGAGCTCTTTAAAGGGCTGAGAGGATGCCAGCGCGTCGACCGAGTTAACCTGATCCGGGTAATGCCGGCGGAGGGAGAGATGATGAGTACATCTATCAAGAAGGTCTATTTAAAGTCGCCAGAAAGAGGGTTGGAAGTACCTTTTAAAGAGGTAGAGCTTCAGGAGCTGGACGATAGCGGCGAGCCTGTGAAGTTCCATCTATACGACACCTCCGGACCTGACGGCAATCCAAAGTTCGGATTGACGCCTCTGCGATTGCCTTGGATCCTGGATCGTGGCGACGTGGTTGAGGTGCGCACTGACTCGGTTGTAGTACCATACACGAAAAAGTCGGAAGAGATGGGGTCCGCGACGCTGACTCATCGAGTCAGTCAGGCAAGACCAGGTAGCAGGCCGACTCAACTTGAGTACGCAAGGCAGGGTTTGGTTACCCCAGAGATGGAGTTTGTTGCATTCAGGGAGGGAGTGGAGCCAGAGTACGTCGCGGCTGAAATTCGCGAAGGTCGTGCCATCCTTCCTTCGAACATCAACCATCCCGAGAGCGAACCGATGATCATTGGCAGGAATTTCCTAGTCAAGGTAAACGCGAATATTGGCAATTCGGTCGTCTTTTCCGGCGTGGACGAAGAGGTGACAAAGCTTCGACAGGCTATTCGCTACGGAGCGGACACGGTTATGGATCTTTCTACCGGGAAAGACATCATGACGATCCGAGAAGCGATCATCAGAAACTCCCCGGTTCCGGTTGGCACCGTCCCTATCTACGAAGCTCTTGAAAGGGTGGGCGGCGTAGCCGAGGACCTCAACTGGGACATTTTTGCGGAAACCATGATCTCCCAGGCGGAACAGGGTGTCGATTACATGACGATTCACGCTGGCCTGTTGCTAGGTCATGTGCCGCTCACAATACCTCGGGTGACCGGAATCGTGAGCCGGGGCGGTTCCATACTTGCCACGTGGTGCCTGGCTCACCATAAAGAGAATTTTCTTTATGAGCATTTCGACGAAGTATGTGAGATATTGGCTGCATACGACATATCTGTGTCGTTGGGAGACGGGCTTAGGCCTGGATCGATCGCCGATGCAAATGACGAGGCGCAGTTCGCTGAGCTAAAGACCCTAGGTGAACTTACCTCCAGGGCCAGGGCCAAGGGTGTTCAGGTGATGGTGGAAGGCCCGGGCCACGTCCCACTGCACAAGATCAAGGAGAACGTAGATCTTCAGCAGGTTGTCTGCGACGATGCCCCCTTCTACACGCTTGGACCTTTGACAACCGACATCGCTCCAGGCTATGACCACATCACTTCGGCTATTGGAGCGGCACTGATTGCGAGCTACGGAACTGCGATGCTGTGTTATGTCACGCCCAAGGAACATTTAGGACTGCCAAGCCTCGAAGACGTAAAACAGGGGATGATCGCTTACAAGATTGCAGCGCATGCAGGCGACATTGCCAAAGGGCATCCAATGGCTTCCAAGTGGGATGACGCTCTTTCCAGGGCGAGGTTCGATTTCCGCTGGGAGGATCAGTTCAATCTTGCTTTGGATCCAGAGACGGCGAGGAGCTATCACGACCATACGCTGCCCGCGCCTTCATCCAAGAAGGCCCATTTCTGTTCGATGTGCGGTCCGAAGTTCTGTTCGATGGCCTTGTCGCAGAAGCTGAGGCATGCATGGGATGAAGAGGTGGTTTCGGGCATGGAGGAGAAAGCCAAGGAGTTCGAGCAGCTTGGCGGCTCCATATACGTTGAGATCTCCGGAAAGAGCTAGCAGCATTATTACTAGACGGGCATGATGCTAGAGCGGTCGTCTTTCTCGCGAAAGCATCTGCCCGCATGACTGTCTCAGGCGGGCAGCTCGTCTTCAAGCACGGCGACCATCTCCATCTTGTCGAGAGGGAGTTCAGTCAGCGAGAAGCTGCGTATGACTCCGGCATCGCAAAGGTCGCTGAGGCCAAGCTCGATCCTTTCAAGGACGGATTTCGAACCTCGCAGATCGATGGACGAGATTGCGGTTTTCATCGATCTCTTCGCTTCGGATTTGAGCTTTCTGATGCCAGCGAGAACTTCAGATACCTCGTCCAGGAGTCCCGGCTCGAACGTTCCCGCTTCGACCTCTCCAATGGCGAAGAGTTCACTCGCGCAGTTCTTCGTCTCATCTTCGATCTGGTCCCGGGAGGGCCAGTAACAAAGGTGGACCGAGTCCTCGTTGAACCAGGACCATACCTCTTCGGCCACGAATGGCAGGAAGGGAGCAAACATTCGCAGCATTGTTCTTATGGCCGTTATCAGGGAAATCCTGGCGGAGATCGTGCTCTCGATCCGCGCCGCTCCCTCATCTGTTTGCGGATCGCTCAGTTCTCCGTATGCTCTGAGCTTTACAAGCTCGAGGTAGTTGTCGCAGAAATCCCAAAAAAAGGTTTCACAGACTTCCAGTGCTTTTGTGTGGTCATAACTTTCAAGGGCTTTTGTAGCCTCTCCTATCACACTCGACAACTTGGCGAGCATGGAGCTGTCGAGCGGGGACAATCTCGCCGTATCGATCGAGCCGATTAGCTTGTCTCGATCGACGCTGGCTATTCCAATGGCGAATTTAGATGCATTGAGCAGTTTGATCGCTATTCGCCGGCCGATCTTCATCTGGCCTTCGTCGGCTGCAGTGTCCACTCCGGGGCGTCCGCTTGCCGCCCAATAGCGTAGGGCGTCGGCTCCATGTTTTTCGAGGAGGGGCATTGGCGTGACGACGTTGCCTTTCGACTTCGACATCTTTTTGCGATCTGGATCCAGGACGAATCCTGAGATAACAGTGTTTGTCCACGGGAGTTCGCCATGCTCGAGCGCAGACCGGAGAACCGTGTAAAACAGCCAGGTGCGGATGATGTCCTGCCCCTGGGGGCGCAGATCCATGGGAAACAGGGTTTTGAACATGTCTTCGTCATCCGGCCATCCGGTCGCGATCTGCGGAGTGAGCGACGATGTAGCCCAGGTGTCCATAACGTCGGGATCTCCCGCGAAACCGCCTGGCTGGTTCCGTTGCGCCTCTGTGAATCCGGGAGGAGCATCCTGGGAAGGATCTACCGGCAGCGCAGAGACCTCCGGGATTATAGGCCTGTCGAACTGAATCTCCCCGCGCGTATCGATGGGATACCAAATGGGGATGGGAATGCCGAAGAACCGCTGGCGGGACACGTTCCAATCAGTATTCAGCCCTTCCACCCATGTCTCGAATCGGATTCGCATATGCGGCGGAACCCAGTTGAGCTGACGCCCAAGCCTCAGAAGTTCATCCTTGTGGTCGAGTGTCCTGATGAACCACTGTCGAGACGCTACGACCTCGAGCGGCTTGTCCCCCTTTTCGTAAAACTTCACCGGATGGGTGATCTTGCGAGGTGGTTCGACAAGATGCCCCTGTTCTTCGAGGAGAGCGACGATGATTTCTCTTGCTCGACGAACGG
>DAHVOF010000220.1 GCA_027318945.1 Actinomycetota bacterium
AAGGAGGAGTTTTAGGAATCACATAACACGTCACTTGCCATTTCATAAACGTCTTTGTACATACAGGGGGAACAAGCAATGAAGAAAAAAACCAGGCTATTTAGGGCGCTAGCGGTAGCAGGCATCCTTGGTGGGGCGTTAGCCGCCTGTGGTAGCTCGTCAAACGCGAACTCAAGCAGTGCCACCACTGGGTCATCCGGTAGCGGAGCTACAACCACCAGCGCTCAGTCGGCAGCATCATTTTTCAAGGGCAAGACGATGACTTTCATCGTTCCCTTTGGTGCGGGCGGCGGGTATGAGCAATGGGCTCTGCTCCTCAAGCCGTATCTAATCAAAGAGCTCGGCCTTGCGGCCCTAAACATTGTAAACGACACCGGAGGTGGTGGAACGGTCGGCACAAACGACCTTTACGCTGCCAAGCCCGACGGACTTACCATTGGTGACACGGATGCCACCGGGGACGTGCTCAACCAGATCCTCAAGGTCCAGGGAGTCAAATACGATACCACTAAGCTGAGCTGGATTGGACGGCCTGACACGGCTGCTCAGGTCGGCGTTATGATCGCATCGTCCAAAATCACCTCGATGAAGCAGCTTGTTGCAACCTACGGTCCGAGTGGCTCCCAGACACTGGTGGCTCTGGCTGCCGGACAGGGCGGCGCACCCTACATCGGTGAGAGGATCCTGTTTAACATGCTGAAGATCCATTTCCGCCAGATAAGCACCTTCCAGGGCAGCAGCGCCGCAAAGGTCGGCCTTTTGAGCGGGGATGGAAGCTTTCTCGAGATTGGCTACACCTCGATGCTTCCTCTGATTTCGAGCCATAAGGTGAACCCAGTTTATGTCTGGCGCCAGAGCAGCTTTGCCGAACTGCCGGGTGTTCCGAGCGTTAGCCAGCTAGAGAGTGATTTCAACCTGAGCAGCGCGCAGTCAGCCACCTTGGACAGTTTTGATGGTGTCATGGAGATGGGCCATGCATTCGCAGCACCTCCTGGAGTACCGGCGAGCAGGCTGGCAGTAATTCAGACTGCCTTCAAGGATGCGCTTTCGAACCCGGCCCTAGTGGCGCAGGCGAAGAAGGAGAATCTGGTGCTTGGTTATGCGTCCGGATCGACGCTTCAGTCGATCGCCGGTGCGGCGAACTCGAACGCTTCGCAGATAGTCAAGGCTGCGTCTTAGAGTTGTAAAGGGAGGTAGTGCACGCCAGGTTTTTATTTGGCGCGGGCTTTCGGGCATTGCGGATGTCAGCAACGGGTCAAGGTTGCCTCATGATAGGCAATGGTGCTCGGCCAAGCGCATCTACCTCCCTTATCTGTTCAAAATGGGCCGGCGTAAATGTGGCCCGGGGCGTCATATCGGTGACACAAGTCCAAGAGTCCGGTCCCGGTTGCAAAGGGGGCAGGCCAGTGGTCGGGCGTTCCGGTCAAAGTATCTAAGACTGCGGCTGCCTCTTGGTGCCAACCTGATATGTTCGTGTAAGGCACTTTCGGGGGTTGGCTCGTCTTACCTGGACTTTTCCCTAGCAAGGGTCGTTAGCGGTTTCGAAGGAATCGGCCACGGCGGATTAGTGTTTTGGGCAGTTGGGCCGGTATTTGCATGCCCTGTCGAATTTGAACTTGGCAAGGCCCTCATCGGCCTCGCCGCGGTTTTGAGAGGAGTCGATAGTGACGCTGGTACTGAGCATAGAGGAGCAGCGCGAGATCTTGGACATGAAGAGCGTGCTTGATGCTCTCGAGATTCTCTATCGTGAGCAGGCGGTCGGGAGGGCTGTGACCAGGCCTCGATCGGACATAATCGCTCCAAATCAGACCGGGGTTTATGGCCTGAAAACGATGGACGGCGTTGTGCCAGCCTTCGACGTCGGAGCCGTGAGGATAAACTCTGACGTAATCACCTGGCCCAAGGTCGGCGCCAGCAAGAGGAGGGTGAAAGTCCCTGCGGCACCGGGAAACCGGTGGGTTGGGCTAGTTCTACTTTTCTCCGTCTCGAACGGGGAGCCACTGGCAATCTTCCCGGACGGCTACGTGCAGCGGATGAGGGTTGGCGCCACGAGTGGGCTCGGTGCGAAGTTTCTCGCCAGGAAGGATTCGAAGGTTCTCGGACTGATCGGATCCGGCTGGCAAGCCGGAGCGCAGTTGCTGGCGGCTTGTGAGGTCCGCGAGATCGAGAAGGTAGTCGTCTACAGTCCTACGCGGGAGAACCTTCTCAACTTCGTTGAGGATATGGCTAACCAGGTCGGTGTCGAAGTGATGGCTGCCGATTCCGCTGAGGCGGTGGCCGCTGAGGCGGACCTGGTCCTGTGCGCGACCAATTCGATTCAGCCGGTTTTCGATGGGACGCTCATCAGATCAGGACAGCACCTCGGTTGCATTAAGAATTGCGAACTTGACGTCAATGCTTTCAAGCGCATCGATCGGATTGTCGTACACTCCCAGGATACAGGTCCCAAGCACCTGGTAATGGAGGCGGCAGAGTCTCATGGAGGGGACCGTGGTTGGGACGAAAGCCACGGGGATATTGACTGGAATGGTGTTCCGACCCTTGCACAGCTGGTGGCAGGGGAGGCTGAAGGAAGGCAGTCGAGCACCGAGGTGACCTGTTTTGCGAATAACCTTGGTTTAGGAATTCAGTTCGCCGCAGTTGGAGCGAAGCTGCTCCAGATCGCGAGGGAGAAAGGTGCCGGCCACGAGCTTCCTACCGAGTGGTTCACCCAAACAGTGCATCCATGATGCGACGTGCCGACTTCCGCGAAGAGGTTCGCGCCAAACGTTTCCACTATTGCATTTGAAGGGTTGAACCATTGGAGGGGATGTGCTTGTAATCGACAACAAGATGGTAGCCGAGCTCCTGACGACGAGTGAAGCTGTGGCGGTTCTTGAACAGTCGTACGCCGATCTCGCCTCCGGGGAGGGAATCTGCCGGCCGAGGATCGACATGAGGATTCCCATCGGGGACGGAAAATCCGTTTACCAGTGGGGAACGATGGAGGGTGGATCAGCCAGGAGCGGATATTACGCCATTCGGATGAAGTCGGATGTCCTGGTGGAGGAGACGGTTGAAGGTAACAGGACCCAGGAGAAGTACTGTATAACGCCGGGAACCTTCATGGGGCTGGTGTTGTTGTTGTCGGTTCGAAACGGCGAGCCTCTGGCACTACTGAACGATGGTGTTCTCCAGCACATCCGTGTGGCGGCAGACTCTGCCATCGGCGTTAAGTATGGCTCCAACGAGGATGCTAAGATCCTAGGGATGATCGGTTCCGGGGGGATGGCGAGAAGTCACCTCGAGGCGATAGCGACAGTGAGAGATCTAGACCTGGTGCAGGTCTATAGCCCTACTAAGGCCAACAGAGAACGCTACGCGGCCGAGATGTCGGAGCTCGTCGGTATTGAGGTGAAGGCTGTCGCCAGTGCAGAGGAGGCCTGTATGGGCGCCGACATCGTAAGCGGCTGCACCGACGCGGTTGGTCCGGTTATTGCCGGGCGCCACCTTTCGGACGGGGTTCACGTGACCAGTATCGGGGGACGACCTGACGACGACGCATGCGAGCGGTTCACGCGCTGGCTAAGGTTGGCGGACGCGACGGTTCCCGTTAGCAACAAAGCCTGGGGCACCAGGGACGAGTACGTCTATTACAAGGCGAGACCAGACGACCCGGTGTGGCGGCAGCACTTTCACGGTACTTCGGCGTGGAATGTGAGCGGCATCGAGCCCAAGCTTGTGACGCTGGCTCAAATCCTCGCCGGAGAGGCGAAAGCGAGGGAGGACCGGCTCGACGTCACCTTTTCCGAGCGGGGAAACGCCCAGGGGGCCCAGTTCCACGCAATTTGCGGCCTCATCTATGAGAAGGTGGTAGGCAAAGGGGTGGGGCGGGAGATTCCCACCGATTGGCTGTTGCAGGACATAAGGGACTGAGGCTCTAACGCGCTGCCTCGCCTAGTGGGCCCTCGACCCGCCAGCCCAGCGACCATTCCTGCTCCGGTACTTCGCCGGCTGCAGCGGAAAAGGCTTTGAGGGCTCTGAGCACTTGCGGCTTGTGATCTGCGGGCATGCGTGAGAGGATCAAAGCCAGTTCTTCTCTGCGGCGAAAGGTGACCTGATCTACCAGTTCGCTACCCGGCCTCGCGAGCGACACCTTCACGAGTCTCCTGTCGACGCTTGATCTGCGGCGTGAAACGAGGCCCTTGCGCACGAGGCGGTCACACATTCTCGTAGCCGTGGATGGGCCCACTCCAAGGATAGAGGCCAGGTCGGCGACGGATTGGGGGCCGCGAGCGGCGAGCTCTACAAGGACTCGGTACTGTGCCAAGGTGACGTCTTCGTCGACCGCCCCGAGAGAGCGGGCAGCCACGGCCACAAGAGCGCGACTTGAGCGAAGAACTGCGTTGACAAGATCGTCATCTGTCCCGGAGTCTACTTGCGGATCTGAGTCTGGCATCAATTCATTGTATATGCCTATAATTGTCATATGCAATTGACTGGTGGTTTTCCTCGGTTGGGAGCGGGTGGCAACTAGTGTCATTATCGATAGTTTTGGGACGCGCACCATCTCAACTGTCGGTTCGGCGCACAAGACTGGCTGGATCGCTCCGGCGGGGGGTGCGATGATCAACCCTGCGGCAAAAGGCTCAGTCGGCAGGAATCCAAGGTGGTACGCCAAGGGTGCGAGTATGTGGCGTTCGTTGCGAACGCGGATCAAATCTCTCCCGTACCTCCAGAAGTGGCTTGTGCTGGCATCGGTCATAGGGGTCATCGCGGGACTTGGGGCAATCCTTTTTTACGCGGCGCTCTCGCTGGCTACACATCTGTTCTTGCAGGTCCTGGCAGGTTACACTGTTCCAACGCCTTCCGGAGAGGGGAACCTCGCGGGTTCCGCTCACTATGTTAGAGCGTGGGCGATTCCGCTTGTGGTAGCGCTGGGAGGCATGATATCCGGCTTCATCATTTTCACCTGGGCGCCCGAGGCTGAGGGCCATGGGACCGACGCAGCCATAGAAGCCGTCCATCAGAACCCGCGCGGAATCAGGCTTCGCGCGGTGGCCGTTAAGATGATCGCCTCTGCCGTCACTATAGGCTCTGGCGGCTCGGGAGGTCGTGAGGGACCGACGGCGCAGATAAGTGCCGGGTTCGGCTCAATGTTGGCGCGCGTGCTCGACCTTTCGCCCGAGGACGGCCGCATCGCCGTCTCGGTTGGGATCGGCTCAGGAATCGGCGCGATCTTCAGCGCCCCCCTTGGCGGTGCCCTTTTGGCCGCAGACATCGTTTACAGGGACGATTTCGAGTTCGAAGCGCTGCTTCCAGGAACCTTAGCGTCGATTGTCGCGTTTACGATTTTCGGGGCCGTGTATGGCTACCGGCCGTTGTTCGACATTCCAGGAGGATATAGCTTTTCGAGTCCCGTCCAACTGATCTGGTTTGCGCTCCTGGGGCTGGTGGCTGGGGGCATGGGGCTGGTCTATTCGAAGTCCTTCTATACCGTGATGGGGATGGGAAGAAAGCTGCCCGTTGCGCGCAAATTGCGACCGGCCATCGGAGCACTGTTGACAGGTTTACTGGCTCTTTGGCTGCCCGAGGTACTGGGAACCGGCTATGGTTGGGTGCAGAAGGGTCTCTCCGGTGAGCTTAGCGGGCTTCCTCTATACGTGATACTCCTACTTCCGTTCGTCCGGATCGCTGCAACGGCATTTTCCATTGGCAGTGGAGGATCGGGCGGAGTCTTCGGACCCGGAATGGTGATCGGCTCGTTCACCGGGTTTGCTGTCTGGCGCCTGCTTGAGCCGTGGGCTCCGGGGATTAGCCATGACTCTGCAGCGTTCATCGTTGTCGGAATGATGGCTGTGTTTGGAAGCATTTCGCGTGCGCCTATCGCGGTGATGCTGATGGTCGGAGAGATGACGGGAAACATGAGCATACTCGGGCCGGCGATGGCCGCCGTGGCGATTGCGTGGTTCATCGTCGGGCGCTCGGACGACAGCATCTATCGTTCACAACTCAGAACTAGGGCAGATTCGCCGGCAAGGCGGCTCACCTTCGGACTACCTCTCTTCACGACTCTCAAAGTGGGCGACATTGTCCAACCGGCAGTCTTGGTTTTAGATCATCGCGACTCCGTCTCCAAGGCACTCGAAAGCCTGCAGAAGGCCTCGCTATCTGGGGCGCCGGTGCGAGACGACCGGGGGAGGTATGTTGGTGTGGTTACGACAGCCCATCTTAGGCAGCTCGCCTTATCGGCTCCGGAAAGCCTGCTGGATGGAGCTATCGACAGAATTCTCGCACCGCTTTCAGTGACCGCCAGGCTTGACACGGGCTTGGAGATCCTCTTCCAATCCAACACGGGATGGGTCACGGTTGTCAACGAGGATGGAGACGTGTTCGGAGTTCTCTCTGTTGGAGATCTCGTGAGCGGTTATAACCAGACCCTGGAGTCGCGAGCCGGATACGCGTACGACATCACCTCCTTTGCGACGGCCATCGAAGCTAGGGTGGAAAAGGGTGCGCCCGTCGACGGTCGAAACGTGCGCGAAGCCAGCTTGCCGCGCGCCTGCGTTCTCGTCTGGCTCCAGCGTGAGGGGGTTCGCAGCCAAGTCCATGGATCGACCGAGATCCGTGAAGGCGATATAATCAGCGCGATAGTCTCATCTGATCAGGAACTCGAATTTCGAAGGCTTCTCTCTGGCCATGCATCGCGCTCTGATTCTTTAGAGCCGTAAGCATTTTCACATTGCCTCCTGGACCAACCGGTAAGGTTCGTTCGACGAACTGAGTCACTTGACTTCGGTCGGATTATAGGTTCCGAGACGACCTGGCTGGTAGTTAATTTTTTTCGCGCAGTAGCTCCAATCTGGCTTGCGTAGTGGGGTTATCAAGCCCACTGCCGACGTTTGCTGTCAGCCGGTAATTCTCAGTGCAATTAGCACGCGCACGACATTTTCCCATGTGCCAAGCCTGTAACCCCAGAAATTTGCACATGATTTGCTACAGAACCCTCGGCAACCGTCTCGGTCGAACCAGATGGGAAAATGTTCATCTCTATGCTGTGCGAACGGCAAAAGTGCCTGCCTACCATACCTCTTGCCCCTGAGAACACGACAGGTGGGATCGACCGGGGCGTAGCGATGGCGATCGCGACCTCTGATGGGGACCTGATCAACCGGGGGAGACCTCGTCTCCGAAGGTGAAATAGCGACCGTCCCATAGAACCTGCTTGTGAGCGCAGGAAGGGAGTCCGGAAGTCCTAATGAAGCTAAAGAAGCGAAAAAGAAAAGAGTACGGTCCAACCACAAGTTCGAAAGCAGGACAGGACAGAGCTGGCAATAGCTGCTATGTACGGCAGGGCGCAGGAAAGACTCCGTAGAGAAAGCGAGCCGCGACCTGGCGAAGAATTACCACCTTTCCTCGGTCGAAGACCTCCGCCTAGCTGCGATTACCGCTTCGGCCAAGGGAACCGTCGATAATCTAGGCAACAGAATTGCGAAAAAGGCCTCCTCCATGCTCGACAAAGCTCCGGGACCATACTCTTGTGCACGGAGGATGGGTCGTCGGCCATGGTCATGCGACCTTGTGCGTTCCTATAACAGGGACCTCGATCACCTTTCCGGTGCCTGAGTGCGGCCATGTGGATCCGGCCAATCGAGCAAGCCGGTCAGTATTCGTCTGTGTCGTCTGTGGATACAAGGCCCATGCGGACATCAATGCCGCAATCATCATCCGTGAGCGGGGGATCAAACTCGCTCTCGCCGGTGGAACGCCGGTGGCAGC
>DAHVOF010000256.1 GCA_027318945.1 Actinomycetota bacterium
AAGGAATTTGAGCTTGAGGTGATGAGGGATTCCTTGGACAACGCCGTTATCGTGTGCTCGATTGAGAACTTCGATCCGATGGGGATTCACACCGGTGACTCAATCACAGTCGCCCCTGCTCAAACTCTGAGTGACATGGAATATCAGATCATGCGTGATGCCGCCTTCGCTGTAATCAGGCGAATCGGTGTCGAGACGGGTGGTTCAAACATTCAATTCGCGATCAACCCCGAAGATGGCGACATGGTCGTGATTGAAATGAACCCAAGGGTTTCTCGCTCCAGCGCATTAGCGTCAAAAGCCACGGGATTCCCGATAGCGAAGATCGCGACCAAGCTGGCCATAGGTTACAGCCTCGCCGAAGTGCAAAATGACATAACGAAAGTCACACCAGCGTCATTTGAGCCCACCATCGATTATGTCGTTACAAAAGTGCCGAGATGGGCGTTCGAGAAGTTTCCTGGGGTTGAGGACGTCCTAGGCACTCGGATGCAATCCGTTGGAGAGGCCATGGCGATTGGAAGAACGTTTGCCGAGTCTATTCAAAAGGCGTGTCGCTCCATAGAGCTTGGCAGAAGCGGACTCAACGGGGATCAGGGCGAGGCATCGGTAGACGCCGTTCCCGTCGATGAGTTGCTGGAAGATATTAAAATCGCAACTCCCCTGAGGCCGTTTCAGATCGAGTCTGCACTTCGTCGCGGTGCCTCTATCGATCAGGTATACAGTTCTTGCAGGGTCGATCCCTGGTTCCTTGCGCAGATACGGGAGATCTCGCGAATGAGGGCGCAACTGGAGAAGAAGAGCCTTCCTGGGCTGACGAAAGTCGAGCTTACCAAGGCAAAGCGAATGGGATTCTCTGACGACCAAATAGCTTACCTTACAGGTGCCACAGAGTCCGAGGTACACAGACACCGGCTCGGTCTTGGCATCAGGGCGACGTTCAAGGCGGTAGACACTTGTTCCGCTGAGTTCGAAGCTTTCACCCCATATCACTATTCGACCTATGAAGATGAAGATGAAGTGGTCGCAACCGAGGGAAGACGGGTAATTATTTTGGGATCCGGGCCAAATCGGATCGGCCAGGGCATCGAGTTCGATTATTGCTGCGTTCACGCCAGTTTCGCCCTTAGAGAGGCCGGGTATGAGACGGTAATGGTTAATTGCAACCCGGAAACTGTTTCTACGGACTATGACACCTCCAATCGGCTCTATGTTGAACCCCTCACTCCGGAGGACGTGGCAAATGTAATCGAGGTGGAGCAGGCTCGCGCGAAAGGCCAAGGAGAGCTGGTAGGCGTAATCGTAGCGCTCGGGGGGCAAACCCCCCTGAAAATTGCCGGTTCAATCGGTCCCGAACTGGTTTTAGGCACTTCAGCTGAAGCGATTGATATTGCAGAAGATAGGCAGAGGTGGTCCGATTTATGCTCGAGGCTAGATATACCGCAACCGGCGGGCGCGACAGTTTATGACCTCGATCAGGCTCTGGATGTGGTCCAAAGAATAGGTTATCCGGTGCTCGTCAGACCCTCCTACGTGCTTGGCGGGCGGGCGATGGAGATCGTTTACAGCGAGGAGCAGTTGAAGGCCGCCATGGCGCGTTTGATCCAGTTGCAGGCCGAAGGGAAGCAAGCCACAAGGAGCCCAGTGCTCGTAGACCGCTTTCTCGAGGACGCGATAGAAGTGGACGTGGACGCGATCCGTGATAGCGAGGGAGAACTATACGTTGGGGCCATAATGGAGCACGTCGAGGAGGCCGGGATCCATTCCGGCGACTCCGCATGCGCGATACCGCCTCCGACTTTATCGGAACAGACCAAGGATGTGATTCGCGAATATGCCAGATTGATTGCGGATGCACTTACTGTTGTCGGTCTGATCAATATCCAGTTCGCGGTGAAGTCTGGGCAGGTCTTTGTCATCGAGGCCAATCCGCGAGCATCAAGGACTGTTCCCTTCGTTGCGAAAGCGACCGGCATTCCTCTCGCGAAGCTGGCAGCGTTAGTAATGGTGGGGAGAACGCTAGAGGAGCTGAGAGCCAGCGGATACTTTGTGCCGCGAAGTGAGATGAGCTACTCGTGCGTGAAAGAGGCAGTGCTTCCATTCTCTCGTTTCCCATCGTCTGATATATTGCTCGGTCCAGAGATGCGTTCGACCGGCGAAGTAATGGGAATTGATTCGAGTTTTGAAATGGCGTTCGTGAAATCTCAGTTGGCAGCGGGCACCAAGCTTCCTTCGTCCGGTCTGGTATTTCTTTCGCTTGCTGACAGAGACAAGGCAGTTGGGGTCGAACTTGGACGGCAGCTTGCGGGGGTAGGATTCAAACTCGCTGCGACGGCGGGTACCGCTCGAGCACTTTCGGACGCGGGCGTACCGGTCGAGCTCATAGTGACGAAGCTTGGCGAGGTGGCGAATGGCATGGAAATCGATCCGGTGGAACTCATTTCCTCGGGTGAGGTGGGCCTCGTGGTCAACACTCCTAGGGGGTCTGGTCCACGTACTGATGGACATCACATTCGTACGGCGGCACTGGGAAGCAAAGTGGCGTGCGTGACGACTATGTCGGCAGCCAGGGCTGCTGTTTCAGGCATGGTCCAATGGTCTGGGAAAAAGCTCGAAATTCTTCCGATCCAGGATTACCACGGGATTGACGTGGAGCTTGGCGGCGGAATGAGGTATAACTAGTCAGATTGTGGAGGAATGGTGGCCAAGGTAGATCTTTCCACGTCGATTGGCTCGTTGCGTTTGGGAAATCCAGTTATGAGCGCTGCTGGCACTTCCGGATACGGAGCTGAGCTAATGGACTACCTGGACCTCTCTGAGGTTGGGTGCATAGTGGTAAAGTCTCTCGCACATTTTAGCTGGGAAGGTAATCTGGCACCGCGGATTACTGGGGCCGGACCGGGAATGCTGAATTCGGTCGGTCTGCAAGGTCCCGGGTTGGACCGATGGAAACATGAGTTCCTTCCCGACCTTGAAGCGGCTGGAGCCAAGGTGATGGTCTCGGTCTGGGGAAGGAAAGTAGAAGACTATGCGCTGGCGCGTGCGGCGATCGAGGACCTTTCCGATGTGGTGGTTGGAGTCGAGGTCAACGTTTCCTGCCCAAATGTGGAGGATCGTTCTACGATGTTTGCTCATTCTGCCGCTGCAACTCGAGATGTCATCAGGCAGTTTGAAGGGTATCGGCTACCGATTTTTGCAAAGCTGTCACCAAATACTCACCAACTAGTCGAGATAGCGGAGGCTGCAGTGGGCGCAGGCGCTACGGGGCTCACTTTGGTGAACACGGTCTACGGAATGCGGATTGACCTCATGAGTAGGAGGCCTGCTCTCGGTGGTGTTCGGGGGGGACTATCTGGTGTCAGCATACATCCGGTTGCTGTCAGGTCGATTTTCGATGTTTACGAAGCGATACCTAGTGTGCCGATCATTGGAGTAGGGGGCGTGAGCACAGGTCTTGAGGCGATCGAGTTGATGCTTGCCGGTGCCAGCGCTGTGGAGGTTGGAACAGCCACTTTCATCGAGCCGAGGGCGATGGCCCGCGTTCTGAATGAGATAGAGGAGTGGTGTGAGGAGAATTCCGTTATTCACGTCGCGGATCTGATTGGGGCGGCTCATGGCTCCTAGCGCGGCAACCGCTAAGAAGCTTGCTATTGCGTTGGATACCGATGATCTCGACCAGGCGCTGGATTGGGCTGCAAGTGTTGCAGGAATTGTCGGAATAGCAAAGGTCGGTTTGCAGCTTTTCACTGCCTGCGGTCCCCTGGCTGTGGAAAAGCTTTCGGATACGGGACTGGAGATCTTTTTGGATCTTAAGTTTCATGATATTCCGACCACTGTCGAAAAGGCATGCCGCGAGAGTTCCCGCCTCGGGGTGTCATATGTGACGGTGCACTCTTCTGGAGGTGTCGCAATGGTAAAGGCTGCGTTGAATGGCTTGGGTCAAGGAGCCACCGAGAGAGGGCATCATGTACCGCAACTCTTAGGCGTCACCATTTTGACCTCAGCTGAGCAAGCGTCAGAAAGTGATCTCGCCCAGAGGATTTCAATATTGCTTGAGGCCGGGGCCAACGGCTTGGTATGTGCGGCTACTGATCTTCCCTTCATATGTTCATTTGCTCCGACGCTAACAAAGGTTGTTCCTGGGATTCGACGCCGTTTTGACGATCCGGACGACCAGGCTAGGACAGCGACTCCAGAGATTGCCGTCGCTGCAGGAGCCGACATCTTGGTCATCGGGAGGCCAATCACTTCGTCAAGCAATCCCAGGCAGGCTGCCCTGGAGATCAGCTCAGCTATCGAATTTGCCTGAATTTGACACTGGCAGTGGGATTTTGAGGCAAAAAATAAGTCAAAAATGCTATCTTTTCGAATTAATTGCAGCGCAAGTATCAAAAATCGGCTAATTTTCAAATCATGCCTTTGCCTCCATCTTTAACACCAGAACAGCGGTCCGCAGCACTTGAGAAAGCAGCTGAAGCCCGTCGCCAAAGAGCCGAACTGAAAGAGAAGCTGAAGATGGGTAACGTTACCTTATCTTCGCTTCTTGACAGAGCATCAAAAGAAGAGCTTGTGGGGAAGATGAAAGTCGTCTCCGTCCTTGAATCCCTTCCCGGGATCGGCAAGGTCAAGGC
>DAHVOF010000007.1 GCA_027318945.1 Actinomycetota bacterium
TCCAGTCCAAGTACAGATCACACTGGGTGCCGCCACAGCGACGGAACTCCCTACAACTACCAAGCTGCCGACGACTAGAAACAATGCGAAAAGTATGCCGAAAAATCTCTTACGGCCCGCCATATCCCCTCCAAAGATGAGTCGAATAGACAGCCACTGGCTGCCCATGAAATCAATCACTTAGAGGTACTACCCGGGTCGTTCCTCTCTAACAGAAAGACGGGGATAGATTACCATATTTGCAGTTCAGCAGCATTATTTTTCTTCAACTGAATCAATTCCACTCTGAGCGTTCATACACAAAAACACTGGGTCACGGAGAGTCACCAATTTAGCTGGGATCTTCTCGTAAGGTGATAATTATACTGGGTTTCCTAATAAAACTATCATTTAAGTGGGATTTGAGATTTCCTGCCCAACCACTATTTCCACCTTGCGAGCCGGTTCAATCTCGCCTCGGCGATTCCACTCAACTTGTAATCGCTACGCAGGATTCTCAGACCTAATAAACCTCGGAACATTGCAATCGAAGATCTCCGGCATCAGAGTACCTGCGTCGGTCACAATAACCGTTGCGAACTACCTCACGATCCGCTAAAAAGAAAACCTGCGCGTTCTTTTTCCATCGAACTTGCCGTCATCTTGCTCCAAGCGTATGTAAGCAAAATAAACTCTGTAATTCCCGAGACCTGAACCCTGCGCTCCACGCCATTTTTACACTTCTAACTATCCCGGTGCAACCATGCCAGCTCAAGATAAATACGCTCTGCCTGTAACCTTCGCACCCATTGCTTTCCCGACCCCCCACCAACCTCGTCAAATACGGTGCCCAAACACTACTTGCACCTAACCAACGCCGTAAAACCAAGCCTCCATCCATCACCGAACAGCACAGTAACTCACACCATTAACACCTACTACGCGACCAAGCCCCTATTACCATCAAACATCTTCGACATAAATCCCAACACGCACCGCAAGCTAGTTCTAACCCACCTAGACCTCATGACGCTACCCCAACCTAACGTCTAATATCTCTGCCGGAATAAACCGATTCAAGCCCTCCAGGTGGACCCCCACCATCCTCATCCTAAAAGCGCCACGCGTTCACGGGCTATTCAAATATGCGCGTATGAGCTTTAGCAGCTTCTTGTCCGTTATCTTTCTGGCCACCTTTGCCATTAGTACATCATGGTTGACCATATCGAAGAAGTTCTCAAGGTCAATACTGACGGTGTAGCGATGGCCTCCATTTATGTATTCCTGAGCTTTTAGAAGTGCTTGGTGGGCGCTCCTTTTAGGCCGGAATCCAAAGGAGGAGCCCGAGAAAATGGGCTCAAAGATTGGGCTGAGTACCTGAGCTATGGATTGTTGGATCAGCCGATCCAACACCGTTGTCACGCCAAGTGTCCTCATGCCACCACTGGCCTTGGGAATCGTGACCATTTTTGTTGGCATGGGTCTGTATGTGCCACGTTGAAGAGAGTCAAGTACTTCTGGCCAGTTGCCATGGAGCCACGGACGCAATTGGTCTGTGGTCATGTTGTCTACACCCGGAGCACCTTTATTCGCTTCGACGCGCTTTAGTGCCTGAGAGAGATTAGCTTTCGAGAATACTTTCTCGAACAGCTGTTGTAATTGCTCTCTTTCGGCAAGTAGTGGTTGAGAGTTCTGTGACGTGACCGCCGAGTGATTCCTACGCTCTCTGGAAATACCTTGAGGACTCACCTCTATCTTTTCCCAGAGGCCCAGTTGATTGGGATGGCTGCGATTGTTGGATTCACCTTCGAGAATCACGTTCATAGTCTCTTTGACGTTCGGCCCTTCCCTAGCCGTGATCTACTCCCTACTAGGTACTATGGCCTCTGCTGACTTCTGCCCGGTCAGCCGTTGTTGTTTCCAACTGCAGCCGTCTTCAGCTAGCTAAAGACACCCGAACAGATCTCCCCGGATAAGAATGACAGATGTCCCTCTACTCCCGCTGCGTTTACTTACCCACCCTTTGGCGATGACGGGCTTTACCATGCTTTGCTGGCTCACCCAGGTAGATCGGCCTTGTACGCAGTTCGTGTTCCTCGGTGCGGAGGTCTCGCCTCGGGCTTCCTTCCCACCCCACTTCGCAGTGACGCAGTTGCCTCCGGCTCAGGGTTAGCATCGCCGCTTCCCCTAGAGGACTTTCACCTCCAATCGATCACCCATGCCGGGCGTACAAAACAAATTAGGGAGACCGCAGCCTCCCTAATTGTCTATATCCTCAAATTTTTGTGGCTTAATAGTCTTCCATGCCATGAGCTGGGGCCGCCGGAGTTTTCTCCGCTGGCTTCTCCACAACGACCGCCTCAGTGGTGAGGAACAGCCCTGCAATCGAAGCAGCGTTCTGAAGCGCAGACCGTGTCACCTTTACGGCGTCGATGACGCCCGATTTCACGAGATCCTCATACACGCCAGTGGCTGCATTAAAGCCCTCAGAAGGATTTGTCAAAGCCTTTACCTTCTCAACAACCACGCCGCCCTCAAGCCCCGCATTGACCGCAATCTGCTTCAGAGGCTCTTCAACTGACTTTGCCACAATCTTGGCACCGGTCGCTTCGTCTCCTTCAAGGATATCCGCGAGGCCGAGAATAGAGGCCTGTGCCCTAAGTAGAGCCACTCCACCTCCAGGGACTACTCCCTCTTCGATAGCTGCTTTGGTCGTCGACACGGCGTCTTCGATCCTGTGCTTCTTTTCCTTCAACTCGACTTCTGTGGCCGCGCCGACCTTGATTATCGCCACACCACCCGAGAGCTTGGCCAGACGCTCCTGAAGCTTCTCGCGATCGTAATCGGAATCAGTGTTCTCTATCTCGGTCTTGATCTGCTTGATGCGTGCCTTGATATCATCTTCAGTTCCATTGCCCTCGATGATTGTCGTTTCGTCTTTGGTGACTTCGACTTTGCGCGCCCTTCCAAGAAGATCGAGCGTAACTGACTCGAGCTTCAGGCCAACCTCTTCTGTTATCACTTGGCCACCGGTGAGAATGGCGATATCCTGCAACATCGCCTTGCGGCGCTCGCCAAATCCAGGCGCCTTTACTGCCACCGACTTGAACGTGCCCCGAATTTTGTTGACCACAAGAGTTGCAAGGGCTTCGGCCTCGACGTCCTCTGCAAGGATGACCATGGGCTTTCCACTCTGCATGACCTTCTCGAGCACAGGAAGGAGATCTCGGACATTGGAAATCTTAGACCCATAGATCAATATGTAGGGATCTTCAAGGGAAGCTGACATCGACTCGGGATCGCTCACAAAATAAGGAGAAATATACCCCTTGTCAAATCGCATACCCTCGACAAGGTCCATCTCCATTCCAAAGGTGTTCGACTCCTCGACAGTTATGACGCCGTCCTTGCCAACCTTCTCGATTGCTTCGGAGATCATCGACCCTATCTCTGTGTCAGCAGCGGAAATCGCTGCGACTTGCGCGATCTGATCTTTTGACTCAGTCTCTTTCGCGATTGCCTTCAGGGCTTCCACCGCAACAACTACAGCGTCTTCAATCCCCTTCTTCAGGGACATCGGGTTCGCTCCAGCCGCTACGTTCCGGAGACCTTCACGCACCATAGACCAGGCCAGGACCGTTGCCGTAGTGGTGCCGTCGCCAGCAACATCGTCCGTCTTTTTGGCAACCTCTTTTACCAGTTCTGCACCGATTTTTTCAAAAGGATCCTCGAGCTCGATCTCCTTGGCGATCGAAACTCCATCGTTTGTGATCGTGGGAGCTCCCCACTTCTTCTCAAAAACGACATTACGACCCTTTGGGCCCAGAGTCACTCGGACAGCGTCGGCAAGCTGGTTCATGCCGCTCTCGAGTGCCCTGCGAGCCTGCTCATCAAAAGTAATCAACTTAGCCATACGTTGGTTCCCTCCGTTGGGTTCCGTTTAGCACTCTCAATACTAGAGTGCTAATAGGAATTCACGATAGATGAAGATAGCAAATTCGCGAACAATTTTCGATAATTTTTTTGTGACAATTTTCGAATAATTGTCTGACCTGGGCTATTAACTTTGTCTCAGTTTGCGCCGCCGGCAACGGCTGGAACAATTGACAGCACCTGGTTCTCCTTCACGGGCGTGTCAAGTCCTTCTAAGAAACGCACATCCTCCTCGGCCAAAAACACATTAACAAACCTTCGAAGAACTCCATTCTCATCGAAGATTCTCTCGCCAAGGCCAGGATAGTCAGAGTCAATCTTTCTCAGAATCTCACCAACGGTCGAACCGTGTATCTCAAGCTCCGCCACTCCCGCGGTGAGGGAACGCAGCTGGGTGGGTACTCGAACGGTGCTCATTACTTGCTCCTTCTGGATGCGTAGACCTCGGAAAAAGCTTCCAGGGTCGGCTTTATAACATAGGTCGGTCCTTTCGAGTCCTCTAATGCCTCGACCGTCTTCAATCCGTTTCCCGTTATGTAGGCGACAACGGTCTCCCCCGACTTGATCACTCCCTCACGGGCCAGCTTGGCCAACGTGGCCACTGTCACGCCACCTGCAGTCTCTGCGAAGATACCCTCAGTGCGTGCCAAAAGGCTCATGCCGTCAATAATCTCCTCATCGGTAACCGATCCGAATGAACCGCCCGTCTTCCTTACAACCTCCAGCGCATAAAATCCGTCCGCTGGATTGCCAATGGCCAGTGACTTTGCAATCGTGTTGGGCTTTACCGGCCTAACATAATCATGCCCGGCAGCAAAGGCCGCTGCGACAGGAGAACAGCCTTCGGCCTGCGCGCCCGAAACTCTCACATGGGGCTCCTCGTCAAGAAGGCCCACTTTGTAAAGCTCATTGAAGCCTTTGTGTATTTTCGTCAACTGACTGCCGGAACCGACAGGCACGACCACGTGATCAGGCGCCCTCCAGCCAAGCTGCTCTGCCACCTCGTAGGCAAGGGTCTTCGATCCTTCCGAATAGTATGCCCTGACGTTCACATTCACGAACGCCCATGTCGGCTCCTCGGAAGCAAGCTCGGCACACAACCTGTTCACATCGTCGTAGTTGCCTTCTATGGCAATGACGTTGCCTCCGAAAATCGACGTCGTGATAATCTTCGCCTTTTCGAGATTCGCCGGAATAAAGACGTAGGACTCCATTCCCGCCCAAGCGGCGTGAGCAGCGACGGAATTTGCCAGGTTTCCCGTCGACGCGCAGGCTGCGACCTTCAATCCCAGCTCTCGAGCCTTGGTGAGCGCTACCGAAACTACCCTGTCCTTGAAAGAACCCGTCGGATTCACGGTATCGTTCTTGATCCACAGATCGGGCAACCCTAGTTCCTCTCCCAAACTCCGTGCTCTCACTAGAGGCGTGAAACCCACGCCTAGCGAAACATAGTCAGTACCGTCGATCGGAAGGAGGTCTGCATAGCGCCAGATCGTCGGCGGACCGTCGGCAATCTTCTCTCGCGAGATCGACGACGCTATTCCCTCATAATCGTAAGCAACCTCAAGCGGGCCAAAACAAAATTCACACACATGAAGCGCTTCAATCGGATAGGTCTTGTGACACTCACGACACTTCAACGATTGAACAAATGCCACTTTACTCTCCTCATCGATCGGGCATTGGCACCTGGTACCTACGTACTGGTTGCCGCGGTATCGTAGGGCCCGTCCCTAAACCGCTCTTGATGATGTCTCAATTACTGCTAAATGATAATCGGCGCACCAAATTCAGCCGACACCGAATTTAGTGAGAGTTCGAAAATTTGCGATATCCCAAACTCCCGCATGGCCCGCAATCGCGATTCGGGTGACTATTGCAGCGACATCGCCACAGCCGACTACACCTGGAATGATGAGAGTTTCCAAAAATAAGGCGTCAATACGGTTCCTTGAGCTTGCCGATAGCTGCAGAATAACCGTGCTGATCCCAGCCAGGAATGAAGAAGCAACCGTTGGAGAAACCGTCAGAACACTCCTAGACCGGTATTGCACTAGCTTCGATGGATGCCTGACAGTTGCAGTAATCGACGACCACTCGACAGACGGCACGGCGGCAGCAGCGGCAAAAGCCGGTGCCGAGGTCATAACTCGAGACAATCCCAAAGAGGCCTCCGGAAAAGCAGAGTCTATCGCCGAGGGAATTCGCCGATTTCCCAGTGACATTTATGCTTTGTTCGACGCTGACATTTCGAACTTCGATGCCACCTGGCTCGAGTTGCTGTGCGCCCCGCTCAGTCTTGGAAAACCGACACTCACCAAAGGGAGCTATAACAGGCCGGTTAGAGCCGACGGAGACAGGTTCGAAAGGTTTCTCGAAGGCGGAAGGGTAACAGAGCTGGTAGCGAGGCCGCTACTATCGATGTTTTTTCCAGAGCTGGCCAAATTTGGACAACCTTTGAGCGGAGAAGTTGCATTCACAAAGGAGCTGATAAGGGAACTTCCTTTGAGTGCGGGATATGGCTTCGACGTTGGTTTGCTTTTGGACACCTACCTCAATTTTGGAATCGGCTCGATTGTCGAAATAGAGTTAGGAGAACGGATACATAATCACCAGAGCCTTACAGCGCTGTCTTACCAAGCCAGTCAGGTTGCATCCACGATACTGATGAAGGCAGGCATAGACATCGACGCGCTCCCAGGCGCTGGCCGACTGGTGCGCCCCGGCAAGCCCGACAAGCACGTGCCGATGGGATGCGTAAAATCCTCACAGCCCTCTTGACCTCAAAGCAAATCTAAGCGTTTCCCTGATGGACGCCAAAGTGTCTTCAAAGGCGCGCTCGACGCCTACCTCGTGAGCAAGCGAGGAGACCCACGCGGGATCAGGTAAGTGCGAAGCGGCCTCGACATCCAAGTCACCGACAACTACCAAGCATTGGATGGACCGGTCAGCCGCAGCACGGACTACTTGACCGACAACCTTTCCTTGAAAGCTTTGCGCATCGAGATAGCCCTCTCCGGTTACGACAAGTGAGGCGTCGCACAGCGCCTCGTAGAAACCGTTTTCCTCGGCGACTGCCTCAAATCCTGATATGATTCTGGCACCCACCGCAGCCAAACCTCCGGCGAGGCCACCAGCAGCTCCTCCACCCCTTATGGAGGAAATGCTTCGTCCGAAACGTGCGCGGTACTGCTGCTCGACAGCCCGCAGTCGTGCCGACAGGAGAGCTGCCTGTGCCGAACTCGCGCCCTTCTGAGGCGAGAATTCCGCTGCCGCGTCAAGAAACAGCGTGTCTACATCTACAGCAACGACAAGCTCAAGCCCTTTCAACCATTGAATCGGCTCGAGCACATCCACCGCCCCAAGACCTCCATCAGTAGTTGCCGAACCTCCGCACCCCACAATGAATTTTCGAGCGCCTGCAAAAGCCGCCGCCTTTATCAGCTCACCTACTCCCCTAGTAGTGGCGGTCATCGGTTCGTTCTTTGAGGGACCGCCCACGAGGGTCAGACCTGCCACCTTCGCCATCTCAATCACTGCGGTGTCACCGTTCATCTTGTATTCCACAGAAATTCTGCGCCAGTCAGCGGCGGTGACCACAGCGTTTCTCGTGATGCCTGGAAAGACATCCAGAAACCCCTCTCCCCCGTCTGACATCGGCAGAAGCCTGGGCTGATAGCCTAGGCTTTCTAGCGTCTCGGACAAGGCGCCAGCAACCTCCGCCGCCGACGCAGTACCTCTGAACTTGTCAGGCGCGACCACTGCCACCTTCGCACTGCTGGTTTTTTGCAGGCGTGCGGGACCAGCCAACCTCAGGACTCCGCGGGATACACCAGCAGCTGGGTACAGCGAAATTCTGCCATCGACTTTCCCGTGAGATCGCTACTCACCTGGCAATCCCAAACCTGAGTCGTCCTCCCGCCGTGGATTCTTCGAGCTACGCCTCTTATCGTGCCAGACTGGGCCGTCGATAAGAAATTGGTCTTCAGTTCCATGGTCGTGAATCCCGTCGCACCTTCAGGGAGGAGCAACTGGCACCCGATACCGCACAGAGTATCCGCTAGGGACACTACAACTCCTGCGTGCAGATACCCATTAGGAGCTTGATGCTGATCCGACAACTCGACCTGACCGTAAAGCTTGCCGCCCTCGAAATGAGTAAGAGTAATTCCCATAGCCCCAAGCAAGCCATACGTGCTCAAGACTTTGAGAGTTTCGTTATTTAGCGGGAAAAGTTTCCCTACGTCAAAGATCGACATGACATCAGCCTAATGAGTACAAGCGGCAAACCTCGATCGTAAATCAGGCGTGGGGTTCAACCAGCTTTATCTGTTCCCAGGACTACGTTCAGATCCGACGGCTGAACCGAAGGAGTCGGCATCGAAAATGAGACCGGCTTTACCGACGAAAGCCCCAAGCCCAAAGTTGCGGCAAGCTTGCCTGCTTGGGATTGATATCCCGGAGAGTAGTATACGAACGTCACGGTAATGTTCTGAGTCGTCGCATTGGCAGCCGCAACAACATCGTAGCCCTCGCTGGCCAACTGGTTGGTCAGCTTTCCAGCGGCCCCAGCAACATCAGTTCCATTGAACACGCGAACAGTTACGAGCGAATTAGCACTAGAAGAGTTCGAAGCAACCGGACTGATCGCAGCAGTGGTTGACGTCGAACTTTTGACACTCGATCCAACGCTTGATGACGATGAAGAAGAGCTGGTGCCAGAGGTTGCCTGCGGCAGAACCACCTGATCTGGACTGCCAGAGACGCCCGACGACGAGGAACCCGCCGTTGCCTTTGAGGAAATCGAGTTGGCAAATGTCGTGGTTGTTGAGCGGGAAACCTTAGATATCCCAACAGCTTTGTCTGCAGACGTTTTGACCGTTGACGGCAAAGAGGAGAAGGCCTTGATGGCTATAAGGGAGACGGCCAGTATGAGTATGGCACCTTTGCCGGCGGCCTTACTGGAGCGCTGAGTTTTGCGTGAGAGCGCCTCTTTTTCGCGCTGGGCCTTCATTCTTGCGGCCGAATTGATCGGCGACCGTGGTCTGGCTGACCTTGTGCCGGTGGGCGAAACCCGGCTCGAATAACCCTTGCCACGACTTCGCGGCGTGCTTGAATGGCTTGGCCGCCGAGAACCACCGTCACCAACGGGCAAAGCTACACTCCTCCTGGCTGCAAAGCCGACTTGAGCATCGCGGCTTTGCTTAAAGTATAGCCATATGACGAATTCGTAATTACACAACTGTGATGTAAGTTTGCCTCATGTTATGGGAGTCGCGCTGGCCGGCGGTTCGGGTCCAACCAATACGTGGGCATGCGCGAGGAATTCGGAAGATTTGCGCAAGAATCTTGCCAGTTTGCCATTCAGTTACGATCCGGCGTCAGTCTCCTTAACGCGCCACCTGTAAACTCGGTGACCTAGCCGGTGTGGCGCAGCTGGTAGCGCAGGCGATTTGTAATCGTCAGGTCGTCGGTTCGAGTCCGACCACCGGCTCAAATCAAAATTTAGATAACGAAGCGCTCGACGCTGTTCAGAGTGCCCTCAAACG